>NZ_JBDLLU010000007.1 GCF_039749495.1 Dehalogenimonas sp. THU2
AATTCCAAAAGTGTCATCCTGTCTTTGGCCATTGTCGTGGTTACCTCCTGAAAGTCTTTGTTGTTATTTGCTTTCAAGAAACCACACAATGGCCTGCTTTTTCAACTCCAGGAATTTACACCACGTACGGGGATTCTACTGGCGACAACGGGGAGGATCCAAATCTAAAGAGTTGGGAGTCTGTCCTGCTTATCCTGATAATGGGAAGAGATGTGCCCGGGTTGCTGGTACGTTGTGCGGGGGAATCGTCCAGGGGACTTTTGCTGGAAAACTGGCAAGTTGCATGAAATGTGAATTTTACCGAAGTTCAAATTACCAGCGTTAAATACGAATTTGGTATTGTACACACCGGCATTACAAGGTGTAGCGAAATTCGATGACTGCGTATAAAAAATACGAAAAGCAGGATCAAAGAACCATGGCTTCCTGGGCGGCGGATTGCGCCGAACGGGTGTTGCCATTGTTCGAAAAAGCGCGCCCAAATGATGACAGACCTCGTAGAGCCATCGAAGAATGCCGGAAATGGGCCGATACAGGCGAGTTCAAGATGGCGACCATCCGGAAGGCATCCCTGGATGCCCATGGCGCCGCCCGTGAAACGGAAAAGGACAGCGCCGCCTGTTTTGCTGCCCGCGCTGCGGGCCAGGCGGTAGGAACGGCCCATGTGGCACAACATGCTTTCGGGGCGGCGTACTACGCCTTGAAAGCCATCGTAGTGGCGGACCCTGAAAATATAATCAAAAATGTCTCAAAGGAATGGGAGTGGGAGTTACAGCGAGTTCCAGAGAACCTTAAAGATGCAGTCTTGAAGATAATCATAATTCAGAATAAGGGGAGTGGGGTCACAATCAAGATTAACAAGGGGGAGGGGTTTTAGAAATGTGGGAAGATATGATTCCGACTTGATCCGGGGGCTAATGCAAGTGAGGTCGGTCTGACCTAATAACCGCTTAAACACTTCTACTAAAGTCCCCAACCATAATAACAGAGGTCGCAAACACCACAGCCAAACATTCCCAATGCTGTTTTATAGTATATTGACAAGGGGGAGATGAGCCTCGTTTCAGTGTCCACCTATAAAACTCTCTATATCATTTACAAATCGCATGATGCCATTTTCTAAATGCGTTATCAAAGTGTCCGGATCACTGAAATCAGGATAGGTAACCAGATCGTACTCAACAATGGAATCGACACCTTTCCCCGGCGCTGACACCCGGTATTCAATCTGATCCTTTTGTTCGAACAGTTTCCTGTAGTCCTTCTGGACCTGCTTATTTACTCCCGCCAGCCAGGCTTCAAAACTAAGGGTTTCGTGGATGAAAACTATCGCGATCTTCAATTTACGGCTTTTCAATGACCTCGTAACAATTGGAAAATAGGTCATATCCATGTATCCGGGATAAACGCTTCCAGAGATATCAAATTCGGGATGAGTATTTTTAAGGTGAGATTTTAGATCAAGGATAAATCCCATCAAGCCCCGGTACGCCACCTGGATGTAGCCCTTTTCTAGTTGCTTTTTGTATTCGATGACGGATTCCGGAAACGATGCCATAAGTACCCTCCTGGCCGAATAATAGTCCAAAACCACGGATTGTCTAACTTAGATTATAAGCGCAATCCCGGTAATTTTGCGACAGTGCAGTATTGATGTATGTCGGTGGATGATACGTCGATATTTGTTAAAAAGTGCTATATTGTTCTCATGCGAAAAGTCATTGTGCAAGAGTATGACCCTGATTGGCCGCGGCAGGCCAAGGTCGAGATAGACCGGATTATCGCCGCTTGCGGTAAAGATATCATTTCGGTGGAACATATCGGCAGTACGTCCGTACCAAATCTCCCAGCCAAGCCGATCATAGATCTGCTGGGTGAAGTGAGAGATATCTTGATCATCGACGATTATACCCCGGCGTTAGAGGCAATCGGTTAACAGGCACGGGGAGAATTCGGGATAAACGGCCGTCGCTATTATTTTAGAGAAGGATCCGGGCAGCACACGCATCATTTACACATTTTCGCCACGGGCGATATTGGACTACACCGTCACCTAGCAGTACGCGGTTATCTCCGAACCCACCCGGAGGAAGCAGCAAGATATGGTTTACTCAAGACAGAATTGGCCGAACGTTTCCCTGAAGATATCGAGGCATATATGGACGGTAAAGGTGAGTTCATGAGGGAACTGGAAGATCGAGCGATGTCCTGGATGAGAGAATATAAACCCCTCGGTATGTAAACACCTCGATTGTATATGCCCGTTGTGATGCTTAAGGCGCTCCGCAACGCCCGCCAAAGTTTAGAACGGAAGCCTGAACAGCCTCTTCGTATTTTCCATGGTCGCCCTCGCCAATTCCTCAAACGGTATACCCCTGATCCCAGCCAGCGCTTCCGCCGTCTGAACGATGTATGATGGCTCGTTGCGTTTGCCGCGGCGGCTTTGCGGGGGGAGGAAGGGGCAGTCGGTCTCCAGCAACAGTTTGTCGATGGGGATGTAGCGCAGGGCGTTATAGATCACCTTCGATGACGGGTAGGTGATATAACCGCCGATCGAGATGTGGAATCCGGCATCGAGATAACGCTTTGCCAGTTCGAGACTATCACCGAAGCAGTGAATGACGCCTTTGGGATGAGAGGGATTGGCTGCCGCCCAGTCGATAAGCACCGGCACGATGGCTTGGTCAGCCTGGCGGTTGTGGATGACCACCGGCAGGTTGATCCTGACGGCCAGGTCCAGATGGAAACGCAGGGTCTTGAGTTGGTCAGTCTCCGAAAACGGTTTGTGATAGAAATCCATGCCGGTCTCGCCGACAGCGACGACCTTTGGCATGGCAGCCAGTTTTTCGATTCCGGCGAGCGCTTCATCTGTCGCCGTCGCCGAATCGCAAGGGTGAATGCCGACGGTGGCGTAGATGTTGTCATGGGCGGTGGCCAGTTCGATGGCTTTTTTACTGGATTGAAGATCGATGCCGATGGTGATGATCGTTTCGACCCCAGCATCGGTCGCACGCTTCAAAACAGCGTCGAAGTCCGGGGCGAAGTCCGGCAGGTCGAGGTGTGCGTGGGAGTCGATGAGGTTCAAGGCAGGTACCTTACGGAACGAGCGCCGAGGCGGCGGTTTCGGCCAGTTTCAGGGCTACGGCGGGCAGGATGCCGAAGAGCAGGATGCCGAAGGATGAGATAGCCAGCGCCGTTTTCAAAGAACCCGAAGAAGGTACCGGGCCTTGTTGTTCCGGTTCACGGAGCCACAAAACCTTGATGACGCCAAAGTAGTAGTAGGCGGATATGACAGTATTGACCGCGGCCAGGACCACCAGCCACAGAAGATCCGCCTGGACACCTGCATTGAAGATGTAGAACTTGGCGAGGAAACCGGCAGTCGGCGGGAAACCGATCAGGGACAAAAGCGACAGCGTAAGTGCTCCAGCCATGAAAGGTGATGTTCGCGCCAGACCGGCATAGTTTGCGAAATTGTCGCTGTTGAACTTCCGAGAGATGGCGATAACGCTGATGAAGGCGGCCAGATCGCTCACGGCAAAGGCGATCAGATAGAAGATGATGCCGCCGACGGCCAGCGTCGAAAGCGACGGCGCGTTACCTAAAGCCGCCAGTCCGACCAGGATGTAACCGGCGTGAGCTACGGTGGAGAAACCCAGCAGGCGTTTGATGTTCTTCTGGGGAATGGCCATGAGATTACCCATGGTCATACCGATAGCGGCGATAGCGGCGATGACCGGCGCCCACTGTTGCGCCAGGACGCCGGGTTCGATGAACGCCGTACCCAGGATACGCAGGATGAGGGCAAATCCGGCCGCCTTGGAGGCGATCGACAGGTACATGGTGATGGGCGTCGGGGCGCCTTCGTAAACGTCCGGTACCCAGAACTGGAAGGGGACAGCGGCTATCTTGAAACCCACGCCGGCGATGATGAGCACCAGGCCCATCAGGAGGCCGGGGGAGTCGAGAATGGAGGCCGGTGACATCGATTGCAGCGAGGCGGCGATCTCCGCCAGGCCGGTGGTGCCGGTGAAACCGAAAACGAGCGCCATACCGTAAAGCAGCACCGCTGAGGCGACGCCGGACAGGAGAACATATTTCAACGCGGATTCGGTGGACTTCTTATCTTTCTGGATACCCACCAAAACGTAGAAAGCCACGGCGGTGATCTCCAGCGCCAGGTAGAGAGTTATGAGGTTAGTGGCGGCGGCCATGAGCATCATTCCGAGGGAGGCAATAAGGACGAGGGCGTGGTACTCACCCCGGAAGCGGCGGAAATTATCCGTCCAGTCGATGGACGCCATGATAACCAGGCCAGCCATCACCGGGAAGAATATCTTGAAGAAAGCGGCGAAGGCGTCATGGGAGACCATGCCGCCGAAAAGGCTTTGGGAAGCGTCCGGCCATTGGATGACGGCGGCGATAACGGCGGCAGAGAGGCCGGCCAGGGCCGAGCCGACGAGGACCTTCTTCTGAGAGACGAAGAGGTCGGTCAGGATCACGGCGATGGCGGTGCCGAGGACGATCAGTTCCGGTATGAGGTAGGTGAAGTCCACTAGGCCGCCCTCATTCTTTGGCGGAAATTCCAAATCACAAATCCCAAATTACAAACAAATCCCAAATTCGAAAATCCAAATTTGAAACGTGACATCATGATCAGGAGCCTCCGAAAAGGGCGGCGATGGGTTTGATGCCGCCTTCGAAGACGTCGGTCAGGATACGGGGGTAGAGGCCGATAACGAACATGGCAATGACGAAAACGATGGCGAAGATGTTCTCCACGCGGTCGGTGTCATGGACGCCGGCGAACCTGGGCAGTGGCTGGCCGAAGAATACCCTCTGGATGGTCCAGAGGATGTAAGCCGCGGCCAGGAGGATACCAAGCAAACCGATTATGGTGAAGACCTGGATACCGGGAACGACACCGCTGCTGAATGAGCCCAGGAAGGTCCAGACCTCCGCGATGAAGCCGCTGGTGGCGGGGACGGCCATGGCGCCCAGGCCGCCCAGGACGAAGATGATAGTGGCGCGGGGCATCTGGTTGGCCAGGCCGCCCAGGCGGGGAATGGCGCGCTCATGCGTATTGTGCATCACCACGCCGGTGATGGCGAAGAGCAGGCCGGTGATGATGCCGTGAGATACCATCTGGAGCGAGGCGCCGATCATCGACAGCTGTCCCAGGGCGAAAATGCCCAGGAGCACGAAGCCCATGTGACTAACCGACGAGTACGCGATAAGGCGCTTGATATCCGTCTGCTTGAGGGTTACGGCGCCTCCATAGACGATGTTGATGACCGCCAGTACCAGGATAATCGGGGCGAACTTGAGCGCCTCATCCGGGAACATGGCGGCGTTGATGCGCAGCATGGCGTAGCCGCCCATTTTAAGGAGCGTGCCGGCCAGGATAACCGAGACGGCGGTGGGGGCGTCGGTATGGGCGTCCGGCAGCCAGGTGTGGAAGGGGAAGACCGGCAGTTTGATGGCGAAACCAAGGAAGAAAAAGACGAAGGTCAGCGCCAGCGCACCAGCCTTCATAACCTCGGTCAGGTCTGTGTTGAGCATGGTGACCATATCGAGCGAACCGGTGGCGAAGTACAGCACCAGGATACCGGCCAGGATGAAGGCGCCTCCCAGCAGGGTGTAAAGAACGTATTTAAGGGCGGAGTATTCCTTGCGCCCGGCCCCCCAGATGGCGATGAGGAAATACATGGGGATGAGTTCCAGTTCCCAAAAAATGAAGAAGAGCAGGAAGTCCAGCGAGATGAACACGCCGGTGATCGATGCCTGGAGCAAAAGTATCCAGGCGAAGTATTCACGGACCCGGAGATCGATCTTCCAGGAGATCAGGATTACCAGGACGCCGAGGAGTGTGGTCAACAGCAGGAACGGCAGCGACAGGCCGTCCACGCCCAGGGAGTAATTGGCGTTGATCAACGGAATCCAGGAGACCTTCTCCCCGAACTGAATGACACCGCTCATCTCCGCCGAGCGGTCGAAGCCGGCAAAGACGATAATGGAAAAGATAAGCGGCAGCACCGTGGCTATGAGAGAGAGATATGTGATCGCCTTCGGCGACAGCTTTGGCCAGAGCGCGATCAAAAGAGCCCCGATGATGGGGATGAAAATGGTTAGCGTTAAATAGGGCATATCCAATTAACAAACACCTCCTCTAGCCGGCGAGAAACACGACGACAACGATGGTCAAAATACCGAAAGCGATAAACATACCATAAGTCTGGAGTTGACCGGATTGGGCGCGCCGCAATATGGATCCCGCTGATACTGTGCCGTCGGCCACGGCGTTGACGGTGCCGTCCACCGCCTTTTCATCGAAATACCTGAAATGACCGAAAAGCTTGCGGGTGATCACGTTCTGCACGATGACAGTGTTCAACCCGTTGTCCAGCAGCCGGCTGTCGAAGAACTGGAAACCGGCGAATAAACCGCGGAGCAGCACCAGTTCGCCGATGATCTTCTCGTATAACTCATCGAAGAAGTACTTGCGCCGGACCAGTTCGTAAAGGGCGCCGAAGCGGCGGGCGATAATTTCGGCGGAGACCCAGCGCTTGATGTACATGGCGTAAGCCAGGAAGATGCCCGCGGCGGCCAGACCGAGAGATAGCCAGGTTACCGGATGGGTGAAGGCGCCGAAAAGACCCTCGATCACGCTCATCGGTTCACCATGGCCGAACAAACCGCCGAAACCGCCGGTGAGGTTCAGGAAACCGGAGAAGGCAGCGGGCACAGCCAGGATCAACAGCGGCGCGGTCATCACACGGGGAGATTCATGGGGGTGATTGTGACCCCGATACTCGCCGTGGAAACTCAGGAACATCAACCGGAACATGTAGAACGCAGTCAGGAATACGGTGATCAGAGCCAGAGTGAAAAGTATCGGCTGGCCGGATGATCCGGCGATGATCTCATCCTTGGAGAAGAAGCCGGACAGCGGCCAGATCCCGGCCATGGAAACCGAGGCGATCAGCATGGTGTAATAGGTTTTAGGCATGAACTTCTTCAAGCCGCCCATATGGCGCATGTCGAAGGTGCCGGTAGCGTGATTGACCGAACCGGAACCCAAGAAGAGCAGACTCTTGAAAAAAGCGTGGTTCATCAGGTGGAACATGGCGATGGCTACGCCGCCGGTACCAAGGCCGAGCATCATGTAGCCCAGTTGCGACACGGTAGAATAAGCCAGAACCCGCTTCATGTCATGCATGACCAGTCCCATGGTGGCGGCAAAGATGGCGGTAATGCCGCCGATGACAGCGACGGTGGTCAACGCCGTTGTGGAATGCTCGAACAGGGGATAAGTCCGGGCGACGAGGAAAACACCGGCGGCGACCATGGTGGCGGCGTGGATCAGGGCGGAAACGGGGGTGGGGCCTTCCATGGCGTCCGGCAACCAGACGTGCAGCGGGAATTGGGCGCTCTTGCCCACCGCGCCCAGGAAAACACCCAACGCAGCTAATGTCAGCACGCCGCCGGCCAGGACGCCGGCAACAGCCAGTTCGTTAAGCTCGCAGATGTCCAGTGTGCCCGTATTGGCAAACAGCAGCACGATGGCTGCCAGGAAGCCGAAATCCCCGATGCGGGTGACGATAAAGGCCTTCTTGGCAGCAGCGGCGGCGGCGGGACGCTGGAACCAGAAGCCGATCAACAGATAAGAACACAGGCCGACCAGTTCCCAGAAAGCGAAGGTGAGGAACAGGTTGTCGGACAGCACCAGGCCGATCATCGCGACGCCGAAGAGAGACAGAAAGGCGTAGTAACGCTCGTAGCCCGGGTCGCCGTGCATGTAGCCCTGGGAATAGATGTTGACCATGAGGGCGACGAAGGTGATGACCACCAGCATGACGGCGGTCAGGCCGTCCAGGATGAAGCCGAAGTGGATATTGAGGCCGGCAACATTAACCCAATCGATCGGCGCGATGACGATCTCGTGGTGTTCAGCGCCTATAACGCCGGTAAGCGCCCAGAGAGAAAGCAGCAGCGCACCGGACATAGCGGCGACGCCTACATAACCGCTTATCTCAGGCCGCAGCTTCAGCAGAGGCTTGATCACCAGGGCGATGAGGGCGAAGGCCGCCAGAGGCAGCAGCAGGATCGCCCAGACGAACGGCGCCGTTATCAACTCTTGTTCACTCGCTTTACCATTTCATTAAATCTATCTTGGTGGCATCGATAGTATCGCGGCTGCGGTAGATTGACATAATAATCGCCAGGGCAACAGTGGCCTCCGCCGCGGCGACCACGATGATGAAGATGGTGAAGATCTGGCCGGTCAGCAACTCCGGAACCACAAAACGGGAGAAGGCGACCATGGCGATGGCCGCGGCGTTAAGCATCAACTCAATGCACATCAATATGATCACGGCGCTGCGCTTGGACAGGGCGCCCCAGAGCCCGATGCCGAAAAGCACCGCCGAGAGGATTAAATAATGGTTCAGGCCGACTTCCATTATTTATCCCTCACTAAGATGATAGCGCCGATGATGGCGGTGAGCAGCAGCACCCCGGCCATCTCCAACGGCAGCATGAAACCGTCGGTAGAGAACAGCAGAGCCGCCAGCTCCGGAGTGGTGTTATCGACCGGCGGCGCCTCGGAGATGTTCCAATCAGTCGCCAGGGTGGTGACAATAAGCGCCAGGGATATTCCGCCGCTGGCAAAGAGCGCCGGCAGCCGCAGCCGGTTGGTGAGGCTGCCCAACTGGATCTCCCGGGTCAACATGATAGCCAGGATGATCAGCACCGAAATGGCGCCGACGTAGATCAAAACCTGGATGGCCGCCAGGAAATCCGCGGAGAGAGTAACGAACAATCCGGCTACCAGGAAGAAACACAGCACCAGCATCAGAGAGGCGCGGAAGACGTTCTTCAAAAGCACCACCGCCAATGCGGAAATGATGATGCCGGCCGCGAAGATGAAAAAGCCGATCTCCATTACTTAGCCTTCTTCTTCCGCCGGTCTTCGGCATAGGTGGTCTGGTTGATGAGGAGTGTCTGCATCGGCAGCTTGGCGGCGGTGTCGGGGCGGTAATAGCCGGAGCGCGGCCGTTTGGCGTCATCGACCAGGAGTTCATCGTTGCTTTTAGTCAGTTCAAGACAGCGGCCGTCGGACGGGGTGGTCCCGGTCTTGGCCCCTTCGAAACTGGTGCAGCGGTAGGTGGTGCCGGTGTAATTGTAACCCAGGTAGATGGATATGCCAGTAGGGCAGGATTCGATGCACAGGCCGCAATAGATGCACAACCCCAGGTCCACCACGAAATCGTCGGTTTTAAGCTTCTTATCTTCACCCCGGGACACTTCCATCTTGATGGCGCCGACCGGACAGGCACGTTCGCAGGCGCGGCAGGAGATACAGCTTTCCTTGTCCCAGATGATATCGGTGCCGCGCAACCGCCGCGACATGGTCAGCCGCTGCTCCGGATACTGCACCGTGATCCACTTGCGGCCCAGATGCTTGACCGTGGTCTGGAGGCCGCGGACCAACCCCTCGCCGAAATTCTTAACTGAAGGCATGGCCGCCTCCGGTGCGGAACTGCCGGCTCATCAGGAAGATGAGCGCTGCCGCCAGTCCAAAGTTCAGCGGTATGGCCAACCACAATTGGTCGGAGAGGCCGGTGAGCACCAGTATGGCGGTCAGGAGCAGGTTCAGGAGCGCCAACGGCAGGAGGAATTTCCAGCCGAAAGCCATGACCTGATCTATCCTGAGACGGGGGAAGGTGGCCCGCACCCACATGATAAGCGTAAACACCGCTAAAATCTTGATAATTAGCCACATAAAGCCGGGCAGGAAGGGACCGGCCCAGCCGCCGAGGAAAAGAGTGCTGGCGATGGCGGAAACGGACAAAGTCTCGGCGTACTCGGTGAGGTAAAACAGACCGAATTTCATGCCGGAATACTCGGTCTGGAAACCGGCGATGATCTCGGAATCGGCCTCTAAAAGATCGAACGGCGTCCGGTTGATCTCGGCCATGGCCGCTGTGATGTAGATGAGAAAGCCCAATGGCTGCAGGAAAATGAAAGGCACGTTTTGCGCTTTGACGATTTCATTCAATGAAAGAGAGCCGGCCAGCATCACGGCGCCCAGGATGGACAGGACGAGGGGTATCTCGTAACTGACTTCCTGGGCGATGGTGCGCATGGCTCCCAGGAGCGAATACTTGTTGGATGAAGCCCAGCCGGCCATGAAAATGCCGATAACCACCACCGAACTCACCGCCATGATATAGAGGATACCGATATTGAGGTCGGCCAGGAGCGCATCGTCGCCGAAGGGAATGACGGCGAACACCGCCATGGCGGGGACGAAGGCCACCAGGGGCGCCAGAAAATGCACCGGTTTGTCGGCCAGCGCCGGGACCAGATCTTCCTTAAGCAGCACTTTGACGGCGTCGGCGATGGGTTGCAGCAAGCCAAAAGGTCCGGCGCGGTTGGGACCCGGCCTGATCTGGAAACGTCCCAGGCCGCGCCGTTCATACCAGATAAAAAAGAGCACGCCGGAGATGACGAAACCGAACAGGATGACAGTGAAAATGAGGAAGTGTAGCCAATCCATCAGCGGTCGACCTCACCCATGACGATATCGATGCTGCCGAATATAGCCATCAAATCGGCGACTTTCCAACCCAACAACATCTCGCGGAGGGCAGTCAGGTTGATGTAACTGGGGGCGCGTACGTGCCAGCGGTAGGGATTCTCCGTACCGTCGGCTACGACATAAAAGCCCAGTTCCCCTTTGGCTCCTTCAACGGCGTTGTAGGTTTCGCCGGCGGGGGGACGGATTATTTTGGAAACTTTAGCAATGATCTCACCTTGAGGCAACTGATCCACCGCCTGTTTCACGATGCGGACGCTCTGCCGCATCTCTTCCATACGCACCATGTAACGGTCATAGGTATCGCCGACGGTACCGACGGGAATGTCGAAGTCGAACCGATCGTATATCGAATACGGCTGGTCTTTTCGCAGGTCCCACTTGACCCCGCTGCCCCGGAGCACCGGCCCGGCGGCGGAGGCGTTGATCGCCAACTCTCGTGGCAATATACCGACGCCTTTGGAGCGCACCAGCATGATCTCGTTGGTGGAAACGAGCTTGTCGTACTCGTCGATAAAACCGGGCATCTCGTCCAGGAACTTTTTAAGAGCCGGCAGGAATTCATCCGGCAGATCCATGGAAACGCCGCCGAAGCGCATGTAGTTGTAGTTGAGGCGCTGCCCGCACACCATGTCGAAGAGTTCCACGATCTTCTCTCGCTCGCGGAACATGTAAAGCAGGGGCGTCATGAAAGCGCCGATATCGTTGATGAAAAAGCCGATGCCGGCCAGGTGGGAGCCGATGCGCTGGAGTTCTGCCATGATAACCCGGATATATTGGGCACGCTCCGGAACTTCGATTTTAAGCAGGTCTTCTACCGCCATGCAGTAAGCTTGGTTGTTGATCATCGATGTCAGGTAGTCCAAACGGTCGGTGAGCGGGATATTCTTAGTGTAATTACGGCCTTCGGCGATCTTTTCCATGCCCCGGTGAAGGTAACCGAAGATCGGCTCCACATCGATGATGACCTCGCCGTCAAGCGTCAGCCGCAGCCGGAACACCCCATGGGTACTGGGGTGCTGGGGACCGACGTTAATGACATAATGTTCGGTTTTAAGCGTCACGGTCTACCCAGTCCTTTCGGAGCGGATAACCGGGAAAGCCATCCCATAGAAGGATGCGCTTCAAATTCGGATGCCCGGTGAATTCGATGCCCATGAGATCATAGATTTCCCGTTCCTGAAGGTCGGCGCCGCGCCATACGGGCGTCACCGACGGAGCGGTGGGTTTATCATGATCGGTCAAATCGACCCTGAAATCCAGACGCTGTTTGCGTGATAGGGAAGTCAGGCGGTAGATCAGGCTGAAATGAGTTTTATGGTCGACGCCGGTGACGGAGTTCAAATAATCGAAGTTGAATTCCGGGTCATCGCGGAGGAAGGCGGCGACTTCGGTCAAGCGGTCCGGCTTGACCGAAAGGCGCCCGTTATCCGCGGCGGATGCACCTTCGCCAAACTTATCCTTCAGCCGCTCGTGGACGGCGATGCAGTCCAGGTCCAGCATCAGCCTTCCACCGCCCTTCTGGTGGGGCTCATCTTATCGACTTTAGCGTGAATGTCCAGGATAGCCTGCAACAGCGCTTCCGGGCGCGGCGGGCAGCCCGGGACGTAGACATCGATCGGTACGATCTTATTGAATCCGGGCACCACGGAATAAGAACCTTTGAAGATGCCGCCGGAGGTGCCGCAGGAGCCCATGGCCAGCACCCACTTGGGATCCGGCATCTGGTCATAGATACGCTTGAGCCAGGGGGCCATCTTCCAGGTCAGTGTACCGGCCACGATCATGAGGTCGGCCTGCCGGGGAGAGGCGCGGAAAATTTCCATACCGAAGCGCGCCAGGTCGAAGCGGGAGGCAGCGGTGCACATCATCTCGATGGCGCAGCAGGCCAGGCCGAAGGTCACCGGCCACATCGAATAGTGGCGGGACCAATTGACTACTTTGTCGACGCTGGTTAAAAGAACGTTGGAGGCCAACGGCGGCGCGTTCAGCCAGTCTATCGGGTCAGGGATAGCGGTCTGATGGCTCTTCAGAAAACTCTCGACGATCTCGCCCTCCCGTGCATCGAGTTCGATGTCGGAATAGGCGAAATTGCGCGGCGGTTCTATTGCCATTCCAGCGCCCCTTTCTTCCAGGCGTAAAAATAGCCCACCGTCACGATGAAGAGGAAAAACATCGCGATGAAAAAGGCGGGGACACCCAGATCACCCAGGCTGGCCGCCCAGGGGTAAAGAAAAACAGCCAGCACATCCATGACGATGAGCATCAGCGCGTAAATGTAATAGCGGAAATTGAATTGCACCCAGGAACGCCCTGTGGTTTCCATACCGCATTCGTAAGTCTCCTGTTTAACCTGGGACGGGTTCCTGGGCACGATCTTGGTGAGCCGGCCGAGAATAATCGGAATGAACAGCGTCACCAGGATAAACCCGATGGCAATAATTAAAAAAAGCCCGACATAGCCGAACTGGGTTAACATGATGCGTCAGCCTCCGGGGTAGTACTAGGCCAAAAGTTATAGGGTAGTATATACTTTTTGACCCAAGATGACAAGCAGACATCACTTACCAGTATATGATACACCAACTTATCCGGAATCGTGAATCTCTAACATTGCCAGCGATGCCGTTCTCGATAGACTACCGCTAGACCGAATCTAATCCAGCAGCGTCGGTATGCCCTCCGCCGCCTCCATCGTCATGTCGGTTTTCAGGGCGCGGGACTTCTGCCGCTCCTTGAACTCCGCCGCCAGTTCCGTTGATTCCTGGTAGAACTGACGTAGGATGGGTACCTCGGAGAGGTCGGACAGCATCAACGTTACATCCAGGATTCCGCGTTCCCGCGGATAGTCACCAAGGCGCTGCTGCGCCGCCGGTGCTACCTCCCTGAGGCGTTCGGAGAGGTCTTTGACCAGTTCGACGCTGATCTCACGGGCGGGCCCGGAAACCAGCAGACCAGCCCGGCCGGCGTCAACGGGGTTGCAGGCGACCGACATCTCCGCCAGCGCCTCATCCATGGCATATAGACCGCGCTGGTTCTCAAAGTTCTTCTTGAGGTAGTTACGAGTTTTCTCGAACGGTAAAACGATCAAGTCCAGCGGCACCGTGCCATAGCCGATGCCCGTCCAGCCGCGCAGCGTCTCCTTGAGATCTCCGGTGTCCAGAATCGAGGTGCCTATTGACTTGGCTTTGCGTTCCTCACCCGAGCACAGCAGGTTATAGAAAGGTGTGACAATCATCTCGTTGATCTTCTGGAAGTTGCTGGCCAGTGACTGGCTTTTCCGGATGAAACGCTGGTTGTCCACGAGGATCACCGCATCGGCGGCCTGATTGGCGGACTTGAGGCACATCGCGGTATTGAAAACAGCCCGCTCCTCATTCAGCCGCTCGTGCTCGAAGGGCAAGGCCACCATGGCGTACACCGGCTTATCCCGAAAATTCTCCTTGAACGCCCGGGCGAATATCGGAAGTGCGCCCGAGCCTGTTCCGCCGCCGCCGGAGGCCATGAGCAGCAGCGCGTCGGCATCATAAAAGCGTTCGTTCTTCTTCATGATGCCAATGAGGTTATCCCGCTCCTCTTTGGCGATCTCGGCGCCCGTCTCTGAGATCTTGGCTACCCCGTGGCCGCCGGTGTGACCGGCGCCGATAAGGATACGGTGAAGGGAGTCTTTTTTAACTTTGGTCAATGAGGAAAGGTCGGCGGTATCGGTGTTGATCGCTAATATGTCGGTGGCAATGCGTAAGTTTCTCTCCTGACGCGCTTTGATGGCCATCCGGGCGAATTCATCGGCGAGCCTGCCTCCGGCCTGTCCCAGACCGACAATGATCAGCTTCATTTCAGGGTTCCTCCTGAGTGCATTTCGGCTTGAGTCTAAAGGGGCGGGACGGGTTTGTCAATAGGATTTTATAAAAGCTTGCCACAGTCGAATCTATAATGAGTCATTTATCGACCATGCTTGCCCGGTACTAGTACTTGGTGCTAAAATGTCGACAGATTACCCTTCGAGCTGTCCTCGCCTAAATCAATCGACATGGCAGGCGGCCGGTCAGGGTGTCGCTGGAAACGGCGGCGCCTCCCGTATTTGGAAAGGAGGGCGGATATGGCATATTGCCGCCTCTTTATTGGAGGCTGTTTAATAATATGACTGAAGGCAACTGCATCACCGGCACCTACGATGCCTTCAACCGCCGCGTCAATTACCTGAGGATATCGGTCACCGACCGCTGCAATCTGCGATGCATCTATTGTTCCGACGGCGAAATTTCCCATCTCGGACATAACGACATCCTGTCGTATGAAGAGATAGCCCGTATCACACGGGTGGCGGCGGAGATGGGGGTAACCCATGTGCGGCTTACCGGCGGCGAACCTCTGGTACGTCCGTATGTCGCTAATCTGGTCAGCCTGTTGACCGCGATACCGGGTATTGAGGATATATCCCTGACCACCAACGGAACACTTCTGGAAGCGCAGGCGGCCGAACTAAAAGCAGCCGGTTTGAAGCGGATCAACGTCAGCCTGGATTCCCTGCAACCGGATCGCTTCACCCGCATTACCGGCGGGAAGAACCTTCACGATGTCTTCAAAGGCATGGCTGAGGCGCACCGGGTGGGCTTGTCGCCGGTCAAGATCAATATGGTGGTCATGCCCGGCATCAACGACGACGAGATCGTCGATTTCGCCAAAAAGGCCCGGGACGAAGCCTGGCACGTGAGGTTCATCGAATATATGCCTTTCGACGGCGCCGGCGCGGAACCGGTGTTGACCGTTTCGGAGATAAAAGACCGGATCGAAACATCGGCAGGGGCATTATGGGCCTGTTGCCTGAACGGCGCCGGACCGGCCAATTACTATTCGTTCGGCTCCGGCGAGGGCACCATCGGCTTTATCCGGCCGGTGAGCCATCGTTTCTGCGGCCAATGCAACCGGCTGCGCCTGACCGCTGATGGCAAATTGCGACCTTGTTTACTCAACGACCTGGAAATCGACATCCGGTCATCGATCAGAAACGGCGGCGGTGAAGCGGAATTGAAAGCTCTGTTACGACAGGCGATCATGGCCAAGCCGGAACGGCATTACCTTGAAGAAGCCGCAGTGGGTGGCCGCCAGATGCGCCAGATAGGGGGCTGATGACAATGGAACTATCTCACGTGGATCAACACGGCCAGGCTCGAATGGTCGATGTCACCGCCAAGGCCGTGTCCGACCGGTGCGCTGTTGCAGTAGCTGAAATCACGATGAAACCAGAGACGGCCGAACTGATAAAGGCGATGGAGATCAAAAAAGGGGATGTGCTGGCCACAGCGCGCATCGCCGGGATAATGGCGGCTAAAAAGACACCAGATCTAATACCGCTTTGCCATCCGCTGATGATTACAGGTGTTACCGTCGATTTCGAATTCGCCGATACAGACCGATTGAAGATAACCGCTGAAGTCAAATGCTCCGGCCAGACTGGTGTGGAAATGGAAGCCCTGACCGCCGCTTCCGTAGCGGCGCTGACCGTTTATGATATGTGCAAGGCGGTGGACAAAGGAATGACCATCGCAAGTATTTACCTCGAATCCAAAGAAGGCGGCAAAAGCGGCGCCTACAGGAGAACAACTAATGGCTAAGATCATCGCGGTTTGCACCAGCGTTAAAAAAGGAACCAAAAAGAAAGATATTGGCTGTGGTGTACTGGAGACGGATTACGGTCTCCAGGGAGACGCTCATGCCACGCGGGGCTGGCACCGGCAGATCAGCCTGCTGGACAATTCCAGCATTGATAAAATGAGAGCCAAAGGGCTGGAACTATCGCCCGGAGATTTCGCCGAGAACCTGACCACCGAGGGCATAGAACTGATGACCCTGCCCATCGGTACCCGTCTCAAGACCGGACGGGGCGTGGAATTGGAGATCACCCAGATCGGCAAGGAATGCCACCAGCACTGCCAGATCTACCGGCAGGTGGGCATGTGCGTCATGCCGCTGGAGGGGGTTTTCGCCCGTATCATCGAGGGTGGAGATGTGGCGGCGGGAGATACTCTGGAGATATTGAAATCCTAATATCTAATATCTGAACCCTTCATACCCAACGGGGAGAGGTTAGAGCCTGTATTGAGCGAAGCGAATGTGAGGGGGCACCTCAACGAGGAATCGATTGTGTGAGTGCCCTACTACGGAAAAAATGCAACAGACGGAACCAGTCCAATAAAACATGGACTAGCTCAACCGTTGAACAGAAATACCTTGACCGCTTCGCCCTTTTCTAAAATATCCACGTTCGGCGCAATGTCCAGGTAGCCGTCGGCTTCGGCGGTGGCGGTGATGGCGCCGGACTCTTTGAACAGAGGCGCCGCCTGACCGTCGATCAGTCTGACGGGCAGGAATTGCCGCCGTCCGACGCTTCCGGGTACGCTTTGTGATAACACAGCATCGACGGCATTTTTACGATCGAAGGCTAACCCTGCCATCTTTTTGACGGCAGGCGCCAATAATAAATGAGCGTTGATGAGGCAGGAGGTGGGATATCCCGGCATCCCCAGCACCGGTTTGCCACGCACCACGGCGAACATGGTCGGTTTACCCGGTTTGACCTGGATGCCGTGGAAAAGAACCTTGCCGAGTTCTTCCAGGATGCCGAACATCAGGTCCCGTTCGCCGACCGACGATCCCCCGGAGATGACCACCATATCAGCCTCTAACGCGGCTTCGATGGCTGAACGAAGTTTATCACGCTTATCCTCGGCGATAGGCATTTTAACCGGTTCACCGCCATTTTGCTGCACCACGGCGGCCACCGTGTGGGAGTTGATGTCGTAGATCTGTCCCGGAGCCAAATCGTTACCGGCGGCGGCGATCTCTTCACCGGTGGGCATCACGGCAACGCGGGGTTTAACGTAAACGCTCGCTTCGGTCAGTCCCTGGGAGGCCAGCACACCGATCTTTCCAGCGTCGAGAACCGTTCCCGCTTTGAGTATCAGTTCGCCTTTTTTAATATCTTCACCGATCTGCCCGATGTTGGCGCCGGGGTAAACAGCCTTGAAGATGGCGACCTCTTCACCGCATTTTTCGGTCTCTTCCACCATGACCACGGCATCGGCGCCGTCAGGCATGGGAGCGCCGGTGGCTATCTGGACGACCTGACCCTTTTGGAGTGTTTGGACAGGCGCGTCGCCGGCGAATATCCGGCCGGCTAAAGGTAGTTGCCGGGGGTTGCGGCGTCCGGCGCCGAAGGTGTCCTCGGCAATAACGGCGTAACCGTCCATGGCGGCGCGGGCGAAGGGGGGGATCGACAGAGTGGACCGGATATCCTCAGCTAAAACGCGGCCGGACAGCCCCATGAGGCCCACCTTTTCCGCCGCGATCACCGGGTGAATATTAGCCAGCACGGTCGTCAGGGCGGTATCGAAGTCAAGCAGTTGACCGAAAGGTTTCATCATCTTCCGGCCTCCCGCACCATATGGCCGATCTCCGGCAGGATGATCTTCTCAGCCGCCAGCTTTACCGCGTTGAGGGAGCCGGGGAGGCACAATATAACTTTGCCGCTCCTGACACCGCCAAGGGCCCGGCTCATGACCGACGGTGTTCCGATGGACTCCCAGGTCAACAGCCGGAACAGTTCGCCGAAGCCCGGCATCTGCTTCTCCAGCAGGGGTGTCACCGTCTCAACCGTAATGTCCCGCCGAGACAAGCCGGTGCCGCCGGTGAAGACGATAACCTGTAAATCAGCGTCAATGAAAAGATCATCGAGGGTGTTCTCGATGGCCGATGAGTCATTCTTCAGCAGGCGGTAATGGCTCAGGATATGACCGTGATCCTTGAGCGCGGAGGTGAGGTATCGTCCGGACTCATCGGTGTCCTCCGTCCGGGAATCCGATACGGTAATTACCGCGCAATTGACGATAGCGGGGGCGTGTGCTTTGTGATCTATGTGTCCCATAGCCCTGCATTATAAAGCCAGTGCGGTGTTAAGGCAATCCTTTAATGCAGGGAAGCTCCAAATGCCAATATTCAAACCTCGTTTGGTCATTTGGAATTGGTTATTGGAATTTGTTTGGTTATTGTTTCTTGTCTCTTGTATCTTGCCTATTGCTTCTTGTATCTTGGCTGCTTATCGGAATCCAGCCGTCGCCTGGTACTGCAGCAGTTTTTGCAGTTTCTCCGGATGGCTGCTCTTCAATAGCGCTTCTTCCTTGGAGACCATGTTTTTACGCATCAGATCGGCCAGAGACTGATCGAGCGTCATCATCCCGTCTTTGCCGGAGAGCTGGATAACATTGGTCAATTCATGGGTTTTTTGCTCCCGGATCAGGTTCCTGACGGCGGGAGTGGCGGTCATCACCTCAAACGCTGGGACCCGGCCTTTGGCGTTCAGGCGCGGGACGAGCGTCTGTACCAGCACCGCTTCCAGCACCTGACTGAATTGGAGGCGGATCTGCTGTTGCTGGGAGGGGGGGAAGATGTCGATAACGCGATCAACCGTCTGGGCGGCGTCGGTGGTGTGCAAAGTACCAACCACCAGATGTCCGGTTTCAGCCGCGGAAATGGCGGTGGAAATGGTTTCCAGATCTCGCATTTCGCCGACGACTATAACATCCGGGTCATGACGCAGGGCATGTTTTAGCGCTACGGCGAAGGCCTTGGTGTCATCGCCGAGATCACGCTGGGCGATCAGGCATTTTTTATTGGCATGCAGATATTCAATGGGATCTTCGATGGTGATCACGTTCCGGGCGGCGTTCTGGTTGAGATGGTCAACCATGGCCGCCATAGTGGTGGATTTGCCGGACCCGGTGGGGCCGCAAACCAGGATCATTCCCCGGGGTTTCATGATCAATTCTTTGCAAATAGCCGGCACGCCCAGTTTCTCCATTGAGAGAATCTGAAAGGGTACCTGGCGGAACGCCATGGAAAGCGTGCCGCGCTGGCGCATCACGCTGACGCGAAAGCGGGCCAGTCCTGGGATGCCGTAGGCAAAATCCAGTTCTTTCTCTCGGAGGAAAGACTCTTTCTGCTCCGGCTTGGCGATCTCATCGAGGACGTGTTCGAGGTCCGCAGTTTTGAGATTGGGGTATTGCTCCTGGATGACCAGTTCACCATCGACTCGGATAACCGGCGGACTGGGCACACGCAGGTGAAGGTCCGAACCACCCTGTTCTACCAGAAGACGCAGCCATTCATCGATCAAAGACATCCGGGTTCGCCTCTTTTCATCAGAATAAAATTACTCGTTGAGGGTCGATCCATCGACGCGGTTCGCTTCAACTTTGAGTGTTTCGACCTCTGCCTCAGTAAAAAGACGCCATCCGCGCCGATCGCGGGCTACCCCGGCGCCCAGCAGATCGCTTTTCAACCAGCGAAATAACGTGGTGCGGCTGATGCCAGCTAACTCGCAGACCTCAGCGGTACGGTAGTATTTCACACCTTTTAGTAATAACGACATCAGCGTAAACCTTATGTGGCTATATCCGGATATACTTTACCGCATTACCGGCGTCCGGTAAATGGGCCAAAGGTATGGGTAAGCCTCAATCTTTAGTACTGGTCATTAATGAAAACATTGATGAATTGAGAATTGTGGATGGCCATGTTTTCAAACCAACGGATCCTACCCGTACTTTAGTAAGGGGTGCGACGAATAACAGTTTTGTCGGTCAAAGCCGCCTAAGTCGTACCTTGCCCCAGGCTCCCATGCAGTCGCCCTTGATTATCAAGGCGCCGGTGACTCCCTCGATTTTCTCCGCAAGCGCCAGAGCATATCCGATGTCATCGGCGGTTTGGACGAGGTTGGCGCAGGCGGTGGCCGCGGCGTCGGCCAGGGTGGCGGATGGGGCGATAACGGCCACAGCATCCGCTTTTCCGAATGAAAGTGAATGACCCACTGTGCCGGATGAGGTGCAGACGCCGCAGGGTGTTTCTTCGGATTTAATCTCGATCGCGATCTTGCCGCTCAAAGGTGAATCGCCAGCAAAGATACCGATGGTCCGATCCCTTGTACTGCGCACATATACGTCGCCGCCGTTTTCGATAATGATGTTAGGTGAGTACTCCGCCAATTCCTCCCCAACGAATTGAGCGATTGCCCCGGCCACCGCCGCCATCGGTCCGACTCCCGCCAGGCGCGCCGCATCGGTCATCGCTTTTACAATACGCGGTGCCTCACGCTCGATATCGATAGGTTTGAGTGAAGTCAGGAATTCCGGATGGCCGGCGATGTAACGCTCGATGATCCCACGGTATTTGAGCACCAGCCGGTAAGCCTTGCGTTCGAGGTCGGTTCGGGCGCTGATGAAGAGGTTGGTCTCCTCTACGCTGACGGTGAAGGAGATCAGATCTGGGCTTAGGTGCTGCCGTCGATATGTGCGGGGTTGGTACAACGAGAAAATCCTAAGATATTTCGCTAGAAGTGCAGTTCCATCGACCGTGAAGGACAGGACAATATACATAGTCCGCAGACGATGCATTTTTCCTCGTCGAAGACCACTTCCCGGGTATGGGGATCCACGGTGAAGGACGAGGCCGGGCAGACGGTGACGCAGGCGCCGCAGTCGGTGCAACGGTCTTCGTTACGGGTGACCTCGCGGCAGAGGGTGTCGATGATAAGACCGGTGCGGGTCAGGTAATCGATTCCCTTATCGAAGTCAGCGCGTTCGCCACGGAGCTCTAGCACCATGTGTCCTTCCTCACTGCTGATAGAGGCCTTCAAGATGTTCAGTTCCAGGTTGTATTCCTTGATCAGGTGATAGACCACCGGGCGGTCGACCAAGTGGCGGGGAAAGCGTAGAGCGATCTTTTTAGTTGTAATGGTCATGGTTACATACCTGAGCTTTCGATTAGAGTGATCATAATCGGTCGCCGTTGATGGGGCGCTCGTTAAGCAGTTTGAATTTCACGCCGCTATCCGGATCGGGCAGGGCTTCGACCGCCTGCGATAATTCGAATTTCCCCGCGGTTATCCATTCTTTAAGGGTGCTTGCAATCTCTCGCGCCCGGGGGTAGCTCGATAATGAACCTGTCGGGATCTCCCGGCCGTTGATGACTACCTTGCCTGATCGCAACTGGCCGTAGCTGACCTCGGCTACGATGTCCGGCTTGACCTCGGGATAGACGCTGGAATAATCGATGACCGCGGCGAAGATATCGTCGTCGGTGACGGTGGTGAACTTGAGTATCTCCTCATTGAGAATCGGAATGGGCACGCCGATGCCGACGGAGAGGGTAACACCGTAGCCCAGCATGGAGGCGCCCATGAGATAGCGCGGGTTCATCTGCTTGAGGTCGCCGATGACCGCCAGCGTTCCGGCGCCGCGTTTGGGAACCCCGGATTCCGTGCGTGGCACGCCGGGGTTGAACTGGGTGCCTGGCCAGGCGACGTAACCGGTACCGCCGCCCAGGAAGATGCGGGTGCCGATGCCGATAGTTTTATAAAGAGGATCGTTCAAGAGCGGGGACAGCTGCCCGGCGCTGCAATAGGTGATATTGCCCATATTTGGTTTGAGCGTCCCCATGTAGGTGTAGATGGCTTTGTCGGATAGATTGACCGCCACGTTGTAGTTCTGGTAAGAGTTCCTCATATTGAAGAGGACCGCTTCGTTCAAATCCTTGATATTGATCCAGGTCTCCAGTTTCTTGCGGGGATAGCAGTCGGTACCGTAGGCCTGGGCTACCAGCTTGACGTCCCGGCCGGCCACCAGTTCTTCGATGACGTGACCGCCGCCGTAGTTGAACTCCCCGGGGTGAACGCGGTTGCGGGGATCGTCGTCCGGCAAAGCGTTGGCGCCGATCATGACGTCCGCTGCGGCGAAACCGCCGTAGGCCGGAACGTCGTTCAGATAAACACGGCCGCCGCCGAGCTTGATGCGGGGTTTGGAATGGCCGATATTGAAATAAGCGCCAGAGGAGCACATGGGGCCGAAGGTGCCGGTGGTGACCACGTCCACCTCCGCGGCGGCGCGTTCCAGCCCTTTTTCCCTGACGACGCCGATGATCTCTTCAGCGGTAAAGACCACGGCCTTGCCTTCACGGATCTTCCGGTTGATCTCTTCTATGGTCTTGGACATAAAATCCTCAAGCTACAACGAGTGATACAGGGCTTTAATATAACACGGTGCATCGGGGGCGTAAAGGCGGGGAGATGGCGGGAACAGTTGAATCGTGATAGCAGTACTATCGGGTTATTTTCATAAATCACCCCTTAGGTGTAGGATAAGATGCCCAGTCAGGGTCTCGGCGAAGGAGAAAGAGATGAAACAACAGACCATGATGAAAGCCTCGATCCCCATTCTGGCCCTAATACTGATGGCGGCAGGGTGTGGGGAACCAGCCGTGACGAACCCGACCAATAACCCGGGCAATACAACGCCTCCCGTAACCACTCAGGCTCCGCCGGTTCCCGCGGTTCTCCTGGCGTCGATGGACACCGCGGCTGGGGCGATGAACTCTTATAAATCCGAAATGAAGATGGGTATGACCATGTCGTTCCTGGGGACGCAATTCCAGATGGATATGACCACCTCCATGGCTGTCGATGTTTCGGGTAAAAAATTGTTTATGGATATCAAAGGCGAAGCAATAGGTCTGGATGCCGGATCATACTCACAACAGATGTATCTGGTAAATGACACGATGTATATGCTGGTTGCCGATCCGGAATCTGGACTTGATCCCAACACCTGGTATAAGTTCGTCATGCCTGAATCTGAGCAGCAGGAAATGTGGACTTCACAAGATGTCGGCGACCAGTTACAGATCCTCATGGATCTGGCTGCTTTGGAACTCCTCGGTACCGAGACCATAGACGGTAACCTGTGTTATAAGGTTAAGATAGTACCCAATACCCAGAAATTCATGGAATACCTGGCAGTATCGGGGGACGATCTGGCCGACATGGGTATCACTGACGCCACCCAGGCGTTCAAACAGCTTGATGTAACCTTCTGGGTCAACACCGCAACATATCTTCCGGCTAAAATGGATATGACTATGGCCATCGATACCCAGGGAGTCGTGGTTACCATGCTGATGTCCGCTACCTACGAAGACGTCAATCAGCCGGTTAACATAACCTTGCCTGCCGCGGCACAGACGGCAATAGAGTTGCCAACGGAATAGACAGCGTACCATACAACGATAAAGAGGGAGAGGCCGGTGCCTCTCCCTCTTCTTTAGGCTCCCAACTCGATTAAGTAAGTATCACGGCGCTGTTCATGACGCATCAGAATTCCATTTACCCGGTTTGGCGCGTCTTTAAGCCGTTGCCGTTGCTGATCTCAGTGAACTACGCCCTCGTTCTCTTTATGATCGGCGTGGGACTCTTTCTCTATCAAATACAAATATTTTCAAAACCCGTCAAAATCCTATTGACAATCAGACCTTCCCGGCCTTATTCTATATCCTGCGATTAGTAAAGATAGAACAGGAGTATCTTGTTGAGTCAAGACATGGAATCAAACGCGCCCCGTCGCCGGGGTTGCCAACCCGGCAATCAGAACGTCCGCACCCATGGCTTTTATTCGAAATACGCCCGTTGTTTCCGCGCGGCGTGGCTTTCCCCGGAACCGGGATTCGACTCAAATATCGAATCCCACGATTAGCCCAAAGCTGAGAGCCGGAATTGTTTTATGAATTTTTATTTTTTGCGTGACGATGATGTCCCCGCAACAACTACTAGACACTCATCATTGACCCGGCCCCTGCGGCACGAGGGAAAATACGTCTTCCAGCATCTCCGGTTACTCACCGCACGATTGCCCGGAATGGCGCGGCGGCGGTATAATGGAAGACTGTGTTTAAGGAGTTCAGATGCCGCTAGATAAGATCGTCGTCAAGGGTGCCAGGGAGCATAATCTCAAGAATATCGACGTCACCATACCGCGGGACAAGCTGGTGGTCATCACCGGGGCATCCGGTTCCGGTAAGAGTTCCCTGGCTTTCGACACCATCTACGCCGAAGGACAGCGGCGGTACATGGAGTCTCTCTCCGCTTACGCGCGGCAATTCCTGGGGCGCATGGAGAAACCCGATGTCGATTACATCGAAGGACTGTCGCCGGCTATTTCCATCGACCAGAAGGGCGCATCGCGGAATCCGCGCTCGACCGTCGGCACTACGACGGAGATATACGATTATCTGAGATTGCTCTTCGCCCGTATCGGCCACCCGCATTGCCCGAGTTGCGGTCGGGAGATCGCCATGCAGACGGTGGAACAGATCGTCGATACGGTAAAGGCCTTGCCGGAAAACTCCCGCATCATGGTGCTGGCGCCGCTGGTCAAGGACCGCAAGGGTGAACACCAGGCCATGTTCAAGGAACTTCGGAAGACGGGCTATGCGCGCATCCGCATCGATGGGTCGGTGTGCGATTTGGCCGATGAAATCGAACTGGACAAGAAAAAAAAGCACCGGATCGAAGTGGTCGTCGATCGCCTGGTTATCGGGCAGTCCGATACGCAGAGCCGGCTGGCGGATTCCATCGAAACCGCGCTCAAACTGGGCGAGGGGACGGTCATGGTGGCCATAATCGACGGTAAAGAGTTCATGTTCTCCGAGAAATTCGCCTGCGCCGATTGCGGCATTTCCATGGGGGAGATTGAACCGCGCAGCTTCAGCTTCAATTCACCGCACGGCGCCTGCCCGGATTGCACCGGCCTGGGCGTCAAGATGGAGTTCGACCCGGACCTGGTCATTCCCAACAAGAAATTGACCCTGGCCGAGGGCGCCATCAATCCCTACCAGTGGCAAACCTGGTATTTTTCCCAATTGGAGGACGTGTCCCGCCGTTATAATTTCAGCCTCAACACGCCGGTGGAGAAACTGACGCCAGAACAGATGGAGGTCATCCTCTACGGCGAGGGCGGCGACAAGTTCAAGATGAAGAACCGCTTCGGGCGGACGCGGGAATACACCGCCGGGTTCGAGGGCGTTATTCCCCGGCTGGAGCGGCTTTACAAAGACTCCGAATCCGAGCAGGTCAGGAGCGGTATCGCCCGCTACATGGTGGCCACCCAGTGTCCCACCTGCGGCGGTAAAAGGTTGAAACCGGAAGCCCTGGCGGTATTCATCGACGGTAGCAATATCGCAGAGGTAAACGCCATGTCGGTGGTGGACAGCCTGGACTGGGTGGAACGCCTCGCCGATACCGTGACGCCGCTGTCGGAAAGGGAACAGCTCATCGCCAAACAGATACTCAAAGAACTCCAGTCGCGCCTGGGATTTTTAGAGGACGTCGGCCTGGACTACCTGTCGATCGACCGCGCCTCGGCGACGCTGTCCGGCGGCGAATCCCAGCGTATACGTTTAGCGACCCAGATCGGCTCCGGACTCATGGGCGTGCTCTATATCTGCGACGAACCGACGGTAGGCTTGCACCCGGCCGACGATTCACGGCTCATTCAAACGCTCTTGCGCCTGCGCGACCTGGGCAACTCCATCATCGTCGTCGAGCACGACGAGGCCATGATGCGGGCGGCGGACTGGATCATCGACCTGGGGCCCGGCGCCGGGGAACACGGCGGGCATGTCATCGTCTCCGGCCCGCTTGAGGAAGTGCTGGAATGCCGCCACTCGGTCACCGGCCAGTACCTTTCAGGCCGTAAGTTCATAACGCTGCCGGAACACCGGCGGCCGGGTATCGGGCGGGAGATGGTCATCCGCGGGGCACGGCAGAACAACCTGAAAAACATCGACGTTCATGTGCCGCTGGGCAAGCTGGTGTGCATCGCCGGCGTTTCCGGCTCCGGCAAGAGTACGCTGGTTAACGAGATACTGTTCAAGAAACTGGCCCAGGTATTCGACGGCGCCCGGGAAAAGCCGGGCGACCATGACGGCATCGATGGACTCCATTTTATCGACAAGGTCATCGCCATAGACCAGTCTCCCATTGGCCGGACGCCTCGAAGCAACCCGGCGACCTATACCGGCGCCTTTACGCCTATCCGCGAGATATTCGCCTCGGTGCCGGAGGCGCGGGTGCGGGGTTATAACGCCGGGCGCTTCTCATTCAATATTAAGGGCGGGCGCTGCGAGGCCTGCCACGGCGAAGGTTATATCGAGATCGAGATGCAGTTCCTTCCGGACGTGACCGTGCCCTGCGAGGTCTGCCACGGGCAGCGATACTCCCGCGAGGTGCTGGACATCCGGTTCAAAGATAAGAACATCGCCGAAGTCCTGAATATGACGGTGGACCACGCCCTCGATTTCTTCGAGAACATCCCTTCCATCAAGGGGAAGCTTAAGAGCATGCACGATGTGGGGCTGGGCTACATCCGGCTGGGGCAACCCGCGCCGACTCTGTCCGGCGGTGAGGCGCAACGCATCAAGCTGGCATCGGAACTGGCGCGCCGGGCCGTCGGGCACACCCTCTACATCCTGGACGAACCAACCACCGGTCTGTCGTTTGACGACGTGGCGGCGCTGCTGACCGTGATGCAGCGGCTGGTGAACTCCGGAAACTCGGTGGTGGTCATCGAACACCAGCTCGATATCATCAAGAACGCCGACTGGGTCATCGACCTGGGACCGGGAGCGGGGCACCGTGGCGGGGAGATCGTGGCGGTTGGAACGCCGGAAGAGGTTGCCCGTGTCTCCGCGTCGGCGACAGGCGAATACCTCAAAATGGTACTCCCTGATTAAGCCGGGGTGTGCTTATTCAACCAATCGGATGTGATGCCCAGCACATAATCCCGACAGGGCTCATTGAATATCTCGTGGTAGCAGCCCGGGAAGATGTGCAGTTTTTTATCGGTCGAAGCAATGCCGTCATACATGGTTTGGCTGCTCGATGGTTCAGCCAGTCTGTCCAACGCGCCGTGCAGCAGCAGCACCGGCAGTTTGATCGACGGCAGTTTCGCCTCTACCAAGGACATGGCGGCGATGACCTCGGCTCCCATACGCGCCGGTATCTTACCTCTGAATACCAGCGGGTCTTTGACATAACCGTCGACGACGGACGTATCGCGACTCACGGCTTCACAGTTCAAACGCTGTATGCCGAGGCGGGGAACAAGGGTGGAAAGCACTCCGGCCATTGAGACCATCATCTTGGAAATGCTCTTACCGGTCTTTAAAACCAGGCCGGACAGCACCAGCCCAGCGACGCCGTGAGAGTGACCAGCCACGACGGCCGCGCTTTCCAGCGCTCCCATACTATGGCCGATGAGGAATAGGGGCAGGCCCGGATTCTGCTGCCGGACCAGACCGATGAATTTATCGAGATCGCCGGTCAGGTCGGTGAAACGGTTGATGTAGCAGCGCGTGCCGGGTGAACGCCCATGACCGCGCTGATCATAAGACCAGACAGCAAAACCCTTCGGGAGCAAATGATCGACCACGTTCCCGTAGCGGCTGGAATGGTCGGCCAGACCGTGCACCAGGACGATAACCGCTTTGGGCGGATTATCGGGCAACCAGGCCTGATAAAATAGTTCAGCTTTGCGCCCGATGGTAAAGGTGCCCTCAATGTGAGACATGGTCTTCAATATAGCAACAACCGGACATTTTGACAATGACACGACCGTCTCACTAAGATTAAAGCCAGGGAGAACACCATGAACAGAGCAGATGCCCTAGCGGCTGTCAATACCAAAATCAGCAATCAGAACCTGATCAAGCATATGCTGGCCACAGAAGCGGTCATGCGCGGGTTGGCCGAAAAATTCGGGGAAGACCTGGAAGATTGGGGATTGGCCGGTCTTTTACATGATATCGACCTCGATGAGTGCCAGGGGGATATGACCGTCCACGGCCGGATGTCGGCGGAGATGGCCGGTGATTTGGGTGCTTCCAAGGGTGTCTGTCATGCCATCCTGTGTCATGGCATGCTGGGCGAACCCTGTGAAACACTCTTAGACAAAGCCCTGTATTGCGCTGATCCGTTAACCGGCCTCATTACCGCCGGAGCTCTGATCAGACCGGAAAAGAGACTGTCGTTTGTCGAGGCAAAATCCATTCTCAAGCGGTTCAAGGAAAAAAGCTTTGCCGCCGGGGCGAACCGCGAACAGATAGCCAAATGCGCCGACATCGGATTGACGTTGGAGGAATTTGTCGGTTTGTCACTTAGAGCGATGCAGGGGATCTCCGAAGACCTTGGTCTTTAAACCGCGAATATCTAGTTATAACTTACCCTGATATTGCTGCCGTCCGGAGTCTTGAACACCTCGATGCGGGCGGGGAAGGCGTCTTTGAACTCCTCGATGTGGGTGATCACCAGGATGCAGTCGAACTGATCCTGTATGCTGCCGATGGCATCTTTCAGCTTATCGATCCCGGCTACATCCTGGGTGCCGAAACCCTCGTCGATGATGAGCGTCCGTAAGGGAGCGCCGGCGCGCCGGGCCAGGAGGCGGGACAGCGCCAATCTAAGCGCGAAGTTAATGCGGAAGGCTTCGCCGCCGCTGAAGAGATCGTAGTCACGGGTGCCAAGCTCATCGGCGATCATGATGTCGAAGGTCTCGATCATATCGCCTTTTTTGGAAGTCCGCATCGGCTCAATTTTAAGACTCATGCGGTTGTCGGTCATCCGGGCCAGCAACCGGTTGGCCTCTTCCTCCATCTCCGGGATGGCGTTCTCGATGAGGATCGCCTGGATGCCATTCCTGCCGAAAGCAAGCTGCAATTCCTTGTAGATGCTTTCGTCGGCGGCATACCGTTTCAATTCTAGCGCTTTTTCAGAGATAGCCTTTTCCAGATCGTCGAGGTCCTGCAGACGCTGTTTCAAGCGGCCGACTTGTTCGGACGCGGCGCCGGCGGCAGAGGCCAGGGTGTTTATCCCGGCTTCCAAGGAGACCAGTTCACCGGCATCGACACGCGGCATCCGGGCTAACGCCTGCTGCTGCTCTGCAACGTCTGCGGCACGTTTTTCGAGTCGCTGTTCCAGATCAGTGATCGCTGTGAATACTTTTTTGAGGGAGGCAACTTCGCCAGCCAGCAGTTTATCCGCTTCCGCGAGTTCCCCCTGGCGCCGGTCGAAAATCTCCAGTTCTTTAACCTCGGCCGCCGTCAGTTCGTGCGCCGAAGCGTCGTAGTCCAGCAGTCTTATCTCTTCATCAAGAGTTTTAAGAGCGGCATGTTCTTCCGGACAAAACCCAGCGCGTTCGATCTGTCCGGTGATAGCGCCGATCTGTTTCGCGCCTTCAGGCAGCCGTCTGGCGGCGGCTTCGGCTTCCTCGGTGTCTTTTAAAACGCGAGCTTCCTGCGCGGTGAGCCGGGCGCGGTCGGCCTTGATGGCATTTTCCTGCGCCAGATGACGCTCCAAGGCGGTCAGTTCGTTAAGTTTGTCGGACCTGGCCGCCGCCAAATCGTTGAGGCGTGCCTGAGCGGCTACCCGGTCAGCCTCATATTTGGCCTGTACTATTTTCAGCCGGTCTTCCCGAAGTTCAGCCTCACACACCGGGCAAACTGCCTCGCCGGCCGAGGCCAGTAAACCGGATCTTTCGGCGATTTCCGTAAGGCGCCGCACCTGGCCAACTTTCTCGGCATCGAGAGAAGCGATTTGAACTTTAAGATTGTGGAGGGTTTTGATCTCGGTTTCGGCCTGTCGCTCCCTGACGGCCAGTTTTTCGATCTCCAACCTCATCTCATCGAGGGCAAGTTTCAGTTTACCCAAACCGGATGCTTTGGTGGATAACTCGTCGTAAACGCTTTGATATCTGTCTCGCGTGCTCTCCAGCTTATGAAGAGAGTCGGTTATGATCTTTTCCAGTGCCTGGCGACGTGTTTCCAACCGGCGTAATTCGGTCGATCTCCGGTTATACTCGTCGTTCCGCTGCCGGGCGGCCAGGTAACGGCTATAGCCTTCCTCGACGGCCACTCGGCCATCCAGAACAGCCCGATGCAATGCGATACGTTTTTCGGTCTCGATTCGATCTAACTTCCTGGTTTCGAGGTCTCGTTCGATCTCCCGGAATGACGCCTCCAGTTGACGCAATGCCTGCTCCCGGGATTCGATTAGTTGCCGGACTTGACGCAGTTTGTCCAGCGCCGTCCGTTTTTCCAACAGGGCTGTTTCAGCGGCGGAAAGGTCGTGTTGCGCGGTTTTTAAAGCCACCGTTAACTGCGGGTGTTCTTCCAGTTGCCGCCTTTCCAACTCGATGCTGGCAGCGTGCATGTTTTTGGCAGCGGCAGCTTCGTTGGCCAGATTCTTAGCTTTTTCAGAAAGCTCGTCATATATGTCCAACCCGAGGATATTAGCCAGTACTTCTTTACGATCTCCGGGCCGGAGTTCGGTGAAATGGTCGGCCTGACCCTGTTTAAGGTAGGCGCTGTTGATGAAAGTCTCATAATCCAGATGTAGGATCTTCTTGATCTTATCCCCGGTCTCGCCGATGGTGTTGCCTGAAAGGCTCTTGAAACCTTCTTCGGACTCCAAGAATAGGTTGAGAACGCTCTGCCCGGCGCCTCCTGCTCGCTTGGGTTTTGTACGTTTCCGTTCCACACGGTAAATCTGTCCGTCTCCGGCCCGGAAATCGAAAGCGACCGAAGTTTCATACTCGCCCTGGGTGATCAAGTCATCATCCGAAGTTGACTTGCTCCTGAGACGGGACTTACCCCAGAGCGCCCAGGTGATGGCGTCGATGAGCGAAGTCTTACCGGAGCCATTGTCACCGGATATACAGGCGAGATGGATGCCCTCGAAAGAAAAGGCGGGTATGTCGCCTCGGTAAGGCAGAAAATTCTTAAGTTTAAGGCGAACTGGAATCATGCCGAAAGACCTCTGCGGCTGATTTTAGCATAATTCGAGACAGGGTTGCCGCAGCGGCGATCACGATTGGATTTCCAGATCGGGAAAAGCTCGGAGAAGACACCACGTTCAGTTCAAGGTATTTCCAAATGAACTATTCTTCGGTAGTTCTCACTTCATGACCGCCGAATTGCCCGCGCAAAGCTGCCAGCAATTTGCCGGAAAATGGGTGTTCCTGCCGGGAACGATAACGGGCTTGCAGGGCAGCGGTGATCACCGGCAAAGGAACACCGAGGTCAATGCCCTCGGCAGCCGTCCACCTGCCTTCGCCGGAATCTGCGACCCAGGATTCGATGCCAGTTAAATCAGGATTCTCAGCAAGCGCCGAAGCTGCTAGGTCCAGCAACCAGGAACGTACCACGCTGCCATAACGCCAGAGCTCGGAGATCTGGGCGATATCCAGCGCGAAATCTTTTTTTACCTTTAATAATTCGAAGCCTTCGGCATATGCCTGCATCAGACCGTATTCGATTCCATTATGCACCATCTTGACGAAATGGCCGGACCCGCTGGGCCCCACGTGGGCATAGCCGTGCTCAGGGGACGGTGCCAGGGATTTGAATAACGGTTCGACGGCCTCGAAGGCCGCTTTCTCGCCGCCGACCATGAGGCAGTAGCCTTCTTTAAGGCCCCAGATGCCGCCGCTGGTCCCGGCGTCGAGAAGTGCGATGCCGCGCGATGCCAGGACCTTGGAACGGCGAACGGTGTCGTTATAGTTGGAATTTCCGCCGTCGATAACAACATCGCCCGCCGAAAGAATACCGGAAAGGGTATTGATGGTGCTTTCGGTCGGCGCCCCGGCGGGTACCATGACCCAGATGGCGCGGGGCTGAGGCAGTTGGGAGCACAGGTCAAAAAGCGATAATGCGCCGGCAGCCCCTTCTCCAGCGAGAGCGGACACTGTTTCCGGAGAGGTGTCGTAAACTACCACCCGATGGCCAGCGCCTAGTAACCGCCGTGAGATATTGCTGCCCATCTTGCCAAGACCAATCATACCTATGTCCATGTCATACCTCACGTTCATCGAATTTATTAGATACAATTCTCGATTCGTTTTAAAGAGTATCGCTGCCTGCAGGTATCAAACTACCGCGACCTCGTAGTCGATACCCTCCCAACGGTCATCGGAGGTCCAATAGAAAGTGAACCGGAAGGGCACTTTCTGCCCTTCTAAGGCGATCAGATCGACATAAAATATGCCCAAGCGAGTCCCCGCGGCTTCGGCAGTCTGAACCGTCTGCCATTCGTCGCTAGTCCAGGTTAACTTGAAAGACGCCGATGCCTGAACACGCAACCGATTACCGGCGGCTATACGCCGGGCCTGCCGGTTGGGTTTCCATATCTCGAGTTGCCGCTTCACCGCGGCTGGGCCGATGTAGCGTTCGGCCACCTCCGGGATAAGATCGAAAATGCTATCGTCGGCTACGGACCGTAAAAGCTTGATATACTCGGCGTGGGCCCACATCAGCGGCATGGCGGCGCCGGTAGGCCGGCCGAGAAACATACCGGCTTCGGGGTTGTCAGCCTCATCCCAAACCTGTTCCGGCAGCAAGCCGGTGTAAGATGAAAACCCTTCTAGAGCCTTGATATACGGTGTGATGTCCCGCCCCGCCGCTAACTCGTAATGGGCGCGCTCCCCAGTCAGGAGCGGCCAGGCACGGCCTATGCCCCAGCCCTGGTAGGCTTCACCGGCGGCACGCTGGCCATATCCATCGTGGTTATAGCGGCGCCAGACAGGGCCGAAGGGCGTTTCTACTCTGAGAACGCTGTCGACCACTTTAAGCGAGCTTTCGATTAGAGGGTCGGCGGGGCGACGGATACCGTAACGCACCAATTCGAGGAATCCTGCATCCACAATATCCCGCGCGGGAAAATCAGTTGGGCTGCCGGGAGGACAGTTGTGAAGGGTAACAATACCGCCGTCAAGGTCTTCTTCTGGGGTGGAATCGCTCGTAGAAACCGGGTTGATGCGGACATAGTGCCGGGGAAGGTCTTCAAGCAGCGTTCCCTGATCGGTTACCGTCCATATCTCCAGATGACATTCAAGGAAGTCGGCATAGTCTTCGAGAAAAGCCGCAGTCGCCTCGTCACCTCGCCGCCGGGCATAAGAAGTGGCGCAGATAAGTGCAGCGATATTGACCGCCAGGGTCGAAGGAGAGTAGCCGGAAACTTCTTCCCACCTGTCCTGGCCGGTAGCCGGGCCGTGGCGCACGAGGTAAGCCGCAGCCCTCATGACCATCTCATAGTCGTCAAAATTAGAATCGACGCCCAGACGTTGCAATTTCCAGGCCAGGATTACCGGGAAGGCAACCTGATCGAGTTGGATGCCCTGCCAGTAAGGCCGCCCATCCAACCAGAAATTCTGAGGGAAACCGCCGTCCGGTTGTTGCGCCGCGGCCAGGTAAATCAGAGCACGGCGTGCTGCCTCGGTATCCCCGGCGGCCAGTAGACCGCTTACGCTGTTAACCATGTCCCGCGTCCACACGAGGTGGTAGCCGCCCAGTTCGCTGTCCCCGCGTGTTTCGCCCCACGGGATATAGAGCGACGCAATGAACGCGCCGGGGTAGGTTTTGTCTTCATGAGCAGCCAGAAGGCTGGCGCTAGCCCGATAGAGGTCTCCGCCGTCAGAGGAATGACTTTCCAGCGGCATAACCGTCCGGCCGCGGTTTTCCCATTCAGCCTCATACTGTTGGCACCGGGATTCGAAGGGTACCGCCAATGCATGAAAAAGATTGGTAATGGCATTCTGCAGGCTGTCTCCCAGTGCCAACCCGATGGTGAATTCCTGAGCCTCGGTCCAGTCCAACTCCCCGGTAAGAGCGATATTGCCGTCCGGAGCTTCAGTGAATTCCCAATCCATTTCGAGGTTTTCTTTAATATCGGTCCAGCCGTCGCTCACTCCGGAGTAACCGCAAGACAGTTTCCTGAATGGTACGGTGGCGCCCAGGATTAGCCATAGCCCATCTTTCTCTGCCGCCAGGAGGGTTCTTCCCGCTGATTCCACGACATGCCCGTTGTTGCCCCAGCCGCTGACGCCGAGGTGTGGGGCGCACTGGACATAAATATTCAATCGGCCCAACAGTTCGGGCGCTCCCGAAAGCCTGGTTTTCTGCAGGATGCAGGCGGTAGAGGGGTCTGCGATTATCTCTTTGTCAATCGAGTAACGGCCGTCGAAATCAGAGTTGGTAACGCGATAGCCCAGGCTATGAGGCGAGAGTGTTTTAATCTCGGTGAACAGCTGAGACCGCTCACCATGGAAAAACGTTTCTCCGTCGGTCAGGAGCAGTTGCAGGTCGCGTACCTGCGGCCGGTCAACTGTCGGATAATATATCTCGGTGATGATACCGGCGGCGATGGTGAACCAGATCCGACTAACAGAATTGTAAGCAGTGCCGACGCCGTCCTTAGCTCCTTCGGTCCAGTTAGGCGGCAAGCCTGGATGTCCGAAAGCAGAACGACCGCTAAGAATCTCAGTCATCGAGAAAGTACATCCCACAAGGTTTGAGAGACGAAAAGCGTCATGATTTAATCATATCCGGTGAAAGAGTCGCGGATCACGCGGTCCTGGGGTATTCTGAGCGCCGATAATTGTTCCTGAAGCGACATGACCATGCGCGGCGGTCCAGATATAAAGAAAGCACGCTCCTTATAATCCGGGATGGCATCGATAATCAGGTTTTTATTTATGAGCCCAGTCCGGCCTTTCCAACTCTGTGGCGGTTCCGACAGAATATGTTCGATTCGTATCCCGGGTATGGCGGCGGATATCTCATCGAGTTCGTCACGAAAGATGATATTATCATTACGATCGTTGCTGTAAAGCAGCACGATATCCCGGTCCAGCTTCTTGGTGCAGGCGTAACGAAGAATACTCCTGGCGGGGGTGATGCCTATACCACCGGTGAGGAAAGCCAGCGGCTGCTTGCCTTCAGGCATGGTAAAACTGCCGGATGGTCCCTGGATCCTGGCCCAGTCACCCGGTTTCATCGCGTCTAACGCCTGTGAATAGTCATGTTCAGTGATGCGCTTGGTGAATTCAAGATACTCAGTGTCGGTGGGGCAACTGGATATTGTGAAATGATGCAACACCTCAGATCCATTGACCTTGATGGTCAGGAAAAAATACTGTCCCGGCTCAAAAGGTGCCTTTTCCGGGGAAATCGGGAAACGGAATGATTTCACACCTGGGACGCGGGGGATTATCTCTGAAAATTCGGTTTCAAACTGCCACATGTATTTGTCTCCATAAACGATGAAAGATTACAATCTTATTCCAGTATAGAACCGATGAGTAGTTAAGACAACAATGATCCGGAGGTGTGGTACGCGGTTCACCAAGTAGAGCAACGTTTTCCCAAGGGGTGTTATGACCACTGAATTTGTTCAGGGGAGGGCAACCAGTTAGAATAGAGAATATGGGATACAGACTAGAAAAAGAACCGGAACTCCACAATCCTGACCTTATCGTCGGTTGGCCTGGCATCGGTAACGTTGGCCTTCTGGCTGTGGAAACCTTATGGCGACAACTTGAAGCCGAACATTTGGGAGATATCGAGCCTGAACCGTTCTTCTACCCCAGCGGCTTGGTGATTAAGGATGGTATACTGGAAAACCTGAGTTTCCCAGCGTCAAGGTTTTATTACAAGCAACTACCTCACCGGGATCTCATTTTCTTCACTGGGGAAGAACAACCTTCCGAGACGGGTTCAACGTACGCGGCTGGGGCCAAGGCTTATGAAATGGCTAACCATGTGCTGGACGTGGCGGAACATTTTGGCTGCCGGCGCATCTTCACATCCGGCGCGGCGGTCAGCGCTATACACCACGACGGTACACCTGGCGTCTGGACGGTGGCGACCAACGCCTCTCTCTTGGCAGAAATCAACGCCAGTAGAGGCAACCGCTTGTCAAGTGAACTCCAGGGAAGGGGTGCACAGGCTAACGTGAGTGGATTGAACGGCCTACTCGTTGGTGTAGCATCGCGACGCGGCTTGCCGGCCGCCTGCCTGATGGGGGAAGTGCCTGATTACCTGGCTAGATCGCCGATGCCTTATCCGGCGGCGGTTAAATCGGTACTGGAAGTTATCAGCGGATTTTTAGATTTAAAAATCGACTACGCTGAAATTGAAACGATGCGACGGCAGATGAGTGAGATGATCGATCAATTCTTCAACCAGTTTCCTGATCACATAAAGGAAAAGCTTTCTCAACGACGACAGGTAGTTGAAGCGGAAGGCGGCGAAGCTATTACCGACGAGGATAAGCAATGGATGGAGGAACATATCGAGGATTTATTCCGGCCGGGGACAGGTGGCGATGACCGGGCGGCTTAGTTACCTGGCATCGCCTAGGTTGGAAATTCCGGTGATGGTAGTTGGTTGGGAGAGTGACGCAGGCAATCTGGGCGGGAGAGTATCCGGGTATCTGACGGAGACTCTAGGCCTGAAACCGCTGGCCGCCATAGATCCGGTTGGATATTTCCCACTTTCCAGCGTGGACATATCCGCTGACCTTGTCGGTTTTCCCAGCAGCCTTTTTTATTATTCTGAAGAAGCCAATCTCATTGTTTTTAAGTCAGATGTGCCGGTGTTTGAGACACACGAATTCCTGAGGCTGGTCCTTGACCTTGCAGTGCACTACAACGCCGGATATTTGGTCCTAGTCAACGGATTACCGTCAATGGCTTCACACAATACCCCCAGCGAGATACTGGCTAATATGAATTTCATTCAGCTAAAAGAGTGGTTGAACGGCGATGGGATCAACACGGGAATAAACTACGAGTCACCACCGGGTCAGAAGCCCCCCATCAGCACTTACCTGATATGGGAAGCCCGGTCACGGGATATAATGTCCGTTTCATTATGGCTGCCGGTCCCGTTTTACCTTTCCGCCCTGACCGATGAGATCGGGGCGCGCCGCCTGCTGGCTTTTCTGAAAGAGAAATTCATACCGACGCTGGATCTGGAAATAGCCATCGAGTCTGAGGGACGGTTACGGGGAAAGCTGGGCGACTTGCGTTCCGGTTCAAAGGATTGCGATAAATATCTTTCAATGCTGGAAAGCAATCTCAGCCTCACTGAATATGAAGCCGGGCAACTGGCGGCGGAAGTGCGGCGAACGTTTCATATGGACTGACCGTGTCAGACTGCAATGACAATGGCTGATCCGTGTAATTGTTAAGCCGTCTTTCACGCGGAGGAATGGTGGTTACCGGTGGAGTTGTCGTCGGTGTTATGGTCGAGCTTGGGAGTGGTGATTGGACTGCCACCAAAATCACAACCGAAAGACAGAGCCAGACTGTATAATAAAATCAAGCTGAGTGCAATAAGCAACAAACGGACAATGATCGGTTTCATCGGATTATAGCTTCAATGAAAAATAGAGGAAGCTGCAATCGCAGCTTCCTCTACTCAAAAAACTGGCGGTTAGTCTAACCGATGATACATTGCGGAAGGTCTTTTAAAGCCTCTGTAACCAGAGATTCCGGGTACTCATAATCGGTGAGCTTGCCGGACAGGTAGGCGTCGTAGGCCGCCATATCGAAGTGGCCGTGACCGGAGTGATTGAACAGGATGACTTTTTTCTCACCGGACTCACGGCACTTGATGGCTTCGTCAATGGTGGCGCGGATAGCGTGATTCGTTTCCGGCGCACTGATGAAGCCTTCCGTACGGGCGAACTGAATCCCGGCCTCGAAGGTGGGAAGCTGCATGACTGACTTGGCTTCGATCAGACCGAGCTTGTGCAGGTGGCTGACGATGGGCGCCATGCCATGATAGCGCAGACCGCCGGCGTGCACCGGAGGGGGCATGAATTTGCGACCCAGGGTGAACATCTTGGCGATAGGAGCCATGCCGGCTACATCGCCGTAATCGAAAGCGAAGGTGCCTTTGGTCAGGGTTGGGCAGCTGGCAGGCTCTACAGCGACGATGCGGGTGTTCTTGCCGCCGGTCAAGTTCTGATGAACGAAGGGCAAGGCCATACCGCCGAAATTGGACCCGCCGCCGACACAACCGATGACCACGTCCGGATATTCCCCGGCCATTTCCATCTGTTTCAGGGCTTCCAGACCGATGACCGTCTGATGCATAAGAACGTGGTTCAAGACGCTGCCCAAGGCATAATGCGAGTCCGCACGGGGTGCAGCGTCCTCAACGGCTTCCGAGATGGCCAGACCCAGGCTGCCCGGGTTGTTGGGATCTTCTGCCAGGGCGGCGCGGCCGGAATTGGTATCCATGCTGGGACTGGGTACACACTGGGCGCCCCAGGTTTCCATCATCATCTTGCGATATGGTTTCTGCTGGTAGCTTACCTTGACCATGTAAACTTTGAGTTCGATGCCGAACTGACTGCAGGCAAAAGCCATGGAACTGCCCCATTGTCCGGCACCGGTCTCGGTGGTGAGACGGTTGATCCCTTCTTTTTTGTTGTAGTATGCCTGAGGCACGGCGGTATTGGGTTTATGGCTGCCGGCGGGGCTGGAACCTTCGTATTTGTAGAAGATCTTGGCCGGAGTCTGCAATGCTTTTTCCAGTGCGTGAGCCCGATAGAGAGTAGTCGGTCTCCAGCTGCGATAGATGTCGATGACTTCTCCGGGAATATCGATGTATCGTTCCTGAGAAACTTCCTGCATGATAAGAGCCATCGGGAACAGTGGCGCCAGATCGGCGGGACCCAACGGTTGTTTGGTTCCTGGATGCAGATATGGGGCCAGGGGTTGCGGCAGGTCAGCCTGGATGTTGTACCAGGCCGCGGGCATTTCAGTTTCATTCAATTGATACTTGGTGCGGTTCATGGATTGCCTCCCTGTTTATTATTATTATCTTGGTCGTTCGATCGGGAATGCCTTTAAACTTTCAGGTCACGGCACCACTCCTTCAGGGTAATAAAAAACCCTCTGCCTTATTCAGGGGCAGAGGGTTCTGCGGTGCCACCCTTGTTGTTCCTTCTAATGCAGGAACATCTCATTACGGATACGACCTTCATTTGAAGGTTTATACCCTGGGATGCTAACGCTTCCCTTGCGGCCGGACCTACTGGTCAGTGGTATGACGTTGGGGCGGCGGCTCCCGGGTCCATTCAGTTCCCCGCTCAAGGCGCCGGCTTCCACCTGACCCGGCTCTCTGTGCCCAGCTTTGGGACCTACTAATCCCGTTCATAGCCTTTAGCTATTCGATTAAGCGCAATATAGACCAATTGACCGCTCTTGTCAAGATGGGGAAGTATTAATACTTTAGTCTTAATTTGGCATGGGAGGCGGGGATTTGATAGACTTCATGGCGATGTTTCGAATCAAGGATCAGTTATGACTTTAACCAGATTTTTAGCCGAAGCGGGGCGACGGCACCAGGATAGAATCGCCTTTCAAATGGGTGAACGACAACTATCGTTCAAGGAACTGGACAGGCTGTCAAACGGGTTGGCTGAGAGCCTTGTCAAAATGGGGATTAAACCCGGAGAACATGTGGCATTGTTGCTGGAGAACAGTCCTGATTTTGTGATCAGTTATTTTGGCGTGGTGAAAGCAGGCGCAATCGCCATGCCGTTGGATACCAAGTACAAACTGCTGGAACTCACGGCCGTATTTGATGATTGCCGTCCCGTGGCACTTATCGCCGAGACAGCTGCACTGAAAGCACTTTCAGCGGTTCCGTCGCTCATCGGATCCTTCAAATACAAGATCTGCCTGGGTAACATCGATATACCCGGGTGTGTCATATATGATTCACAGGTAAAAAGTGCGGAAACGGCCCCGCTTATAAGTGAATATCCGGAACTGGCGCATATCGCCTATACCTCAGGGCCGACGTTGCGGCCCCACGGAGCTGAGATAAAACAAAGAAATCTTATCGAAGCGGCGGCTGGCTCGGCGGCGGGTTTCGGGCAAACAGACCAGGACACGGTGGCGTTGTTCGCTTTGCCGCTGCATCACACTATCGGTATCGCCGTCATCATGATGACATCTCTGTTTGCAGGCAGCAGAGTGGTAATTGTCAATGGTATTTCTATGGACGCACTCTTATGCTCCATAGAAAAAGAACGGGTAACCATGTTTCATGGGGTACCGTTCATCCACGCCATGATGGTCAATCACCTGAAAGCCAACGGGCTTAAATACGATATAAGTTCACTCCGGTTTTGCGGCAGCGCCGGTGCGCCCATCCCGGTAAGCGTCATCACGGGTTTCGAAGAACTTACCGGAAAATATCTCAATCAATATTACGGGTTAACGGAATCGACAAGTCATGTTACCTGCCAGGAGTTGAACAAATCCGGAGACAGCGGCGGCGTCGGCACATCTATACCCGGTTTCGAAGTACGGGTGGTCAATGAAGAGGGAAGAACAGTAGCTGCCGGTGAACCGGGAGAAGTGGTGATTCGTGGGCCGATCATGCGAGCTTATCATAATCGTGTTGAAGACACCGAGAGATTCATCAGGGATGGTTGGCTTTACACCGATGACATTGGCATCGTCGATGAAAATGGGGAACTATTCATCACCGGCGTCAAGAAACCAATGCTGATCACCAAGGGTCAGAATATCTACTTTTCCGACATTGCCGATATTCTGATCACCCATCCGTTGATCGCCGATGCCGCGGCAGGGGGCATCCCGGATCCGGACGGCATGCGTGGTGAGGTTGTACTGGCGGTCGTTACACTTATAGATGGCGCAAACTTGACCGAACAGGAAGTAAAAAAATTCTGTTTGGAACGCCTGGCTAACTACAAGTGTCCCAAGAAGGTTTTATTCGTGTCGGATATACCGAGATCGCCCAACGGACAACTTGCGACTTTCAGCCTATTGGAATAATCGGTATATCTCTCTTATCATCTTGATGAACACCGGCGTATAATTGCCAGTGTGAAATCTGAAGTCTTGCGCGCCCGGGACGTGGATACATTGAGGCGGGCTATCGCACCTAAACTGCCACGGAAGACCGACCGCCCCGCCGTGATTATCCTTGTCGGGTTGCCGGGCAGCGGTAAGAGTTACTTCGCCGCCAAATTGCTCGAACGCATACCGGCGGCCGTACTCGAAAGCGATTACCTCAGGAAGACCCTGGTTCGCCGCCCAGTTTACAGCCAATGGGAACATATCCGATTATTCAGAGCTATCCACGCACTGGTAAAAGAATTACTCACGGCTAAATACAACGTTGTCCTGGACGCCACCAATCTGACCGAGAATTACCGGCATCCGCTTGAAGCTATCGCTATAGACACAAAGGCAAAATCGATTATCGTTCATATAGACACTCCCCGTGATGTCGCTGAAAAACGGTTGGTGGAAAGATTAACCCAGCAAGGTGGATACTCCGATGCCGATTGGGCGGTTTACCAAAAGCTCGAGGAAACGTTTGAACCGATAAAACGCCCTCATTTCTATGTCAGAACCCCTATGGACATTTTGCCTGTAATTGATAAAATAGTGTCAGAGATAAAAATCCAGGGATAGAGGAGCAACATGGAAATAAAACAGATCACGGGCGACATCAACAAGACTGAGGCTGATGCCATAATCCTGGGTGTTTTTGAAGATGATGAAACTAACGACATCGAGAAGGACCTGGACAAGGCCCTGGGTGGAACGATCGCGGCTCTACGCAAATCAAAGGAGATCAAAGGCAAATCCAGTGAACTAACTGTTATTCATACACTTGGCAAAATCAAATCCGCCAAGGCGGCAGTCCTGGGATTGGGTAAGAAAAAAGACTTCGATGCGACAAAATTGCGCTCCGCGATGGCCGATGCCTGCCGTTGTTTACAGCGGAAGAATAATCTCAAACTGGCCCTGACGCTCCCTGATACGGGTTTAACGACTTACGAGGTCGCTCGGGTCGTCGCCGAAGCAGCCTATCTGGGCGGATATAGCTTCCGGAAACATCTGACAAAAGCAGCGGATTATGGCGACCTGAAATGCATGACCGTCATTTTTAAAGAAAAGATAGAAAAGAGCAGTTTCGAAATGGGCGCCAAGAGGGGGGAGATAGTCGCCCAGGCTACCATACTGGCCAGAGACCTGGCTAATGAACCTTCTAACCATATGACTCCAGAAGACCTGGCCGATGCCGCTCACCAGGTGGCTCGGGAATCCGGCCTCAAGATTGAGATACTCGAACGCCGGGACATGGAAAAGCTGGGTATGGGCGGGTTGCTGGGGGTTTCTCAAGCTTCGAAAGATATCAATCCGCCGAAATTGATCATGATGAGGTATAAAGGCCGGGAGGGCGAGGGCTGGGATCTGGCGCTCGTCGGCAAAGGTCTGACCTTCGACAGCGGCGGCGTTTCCATTAAGCCTTCCGAGAAGATGGAAGAAATGAAATTCGATATGAGCGGTGGCGCGGCGACCATCGCCGCGATGGGAGCAATCGGTAAACTGAAACTGGATATCAATGTGATCGCCGCCGTGCCGGCAACGGAAAATATGCCCGACGGCGCCGCTTTCAAACCGGGGGACGTACTGAAGATGTTTACCGGTAAGACGGTCGAAGTAATTTCCACCGACGCAGAAGGCCGACTTATTCTGGCGGATGCTTTAGGCTACATCAATAAGGAAAAACCAAAGGTGATCGTCGACATGGCGACACTGACCGGGGCCTGTGTCATCGCCCTGGGTAATATCACCACTGCTGCCATAACCAATAATCAACCTCTGATGGATAAAGTCATCAAAGCGGGCACTTCGGCAGGGGAAAGGATCTGGCAGTTGCCGGCCTATGATGAATACAGAGATCAGTACAAGAGCGACTATGCCGATATCAAAAACGTCGGTGGCCGCCCGGCCGGCACCATAACCGCGGGGCTTTTCCTTTCCGAATTTATCGGCGACACGCCATGGGTTCACCTGGATATCGCGGGCACCGCCTGGGGTGATAAGGATAAAGGACACCTGACCAAGGGCGGAAGCGGTGTGCCGGTGGCGACCCTGGTCAACCTCGCGGAGATGCTGGCGCAAGAGTAGCGTCATTTATGGCTGTTTGGCAGAGCCGTTCCCCAAAAAGGGCGGCTCTGTTTATTATACGTTGGTACGTTTACAGGCCTTGCTCTGTGCTCAACACCTATGTTATTCTTTTAGTTAACAGCAACGACGGAGAAGAGTAGGCAGGCGAAGGTCCCCAGCGAGTCCGGTACAGTGAGAGCGGACGGAAAACAGCCTTCTGAAAATCACTCCCGAGCTTCCGGATGAAATCTTCGGGATGAAGAGAGTAATCACCGACGGTTGCCGACCGTTATCGCGGCAGGGCATGTCAGTGCCTGAAAAAGAGCTTCTATCAAATCATGATAGAGGAAACAGGGTGGTACCGCGGGTCTTTATCCCGTCCCTAGTGGGGCGGGATTTATTATTTTAAAGAGGTTTTATATGTTTCAACCAGTCAACAGCCGTGTTAACTTCGGGGAACTCGAAGAAAAGACGTTGAAGCTTTGGTCGCAGAAGAACGTTTTCAAACGCAGCATTGAAAACCGCAAAGACGGCAAACGCTTTACCTTGTACGAAGGGCCGCCGACGGCTAACGGCAAACCGGGTATCCACCATGTTCTGTCGCGGGTCTTCAAGGATGTCATTCCTCGCTATAAAGTGATGAAGGGTTTTTACGCGCCCCGCATCGGCGGATGGGACACCCATGGCCTCCCGGTAGAACTTGAGGTAGAAAAGGAACTCGGTTTCAAGAGCAAGACCGATATCGAGAGATACGGCATCGCCGAGTTCAATCAAAAATGCCGCGAGTCCGTGTTCAAATATGTCCGGGACTGGAACGCCCTAACCGAACGCATCGGGTACTGGGTGGATCTGGATAACGCCTACATCACCATGAATAACAGCTATATCGAAAGCGGCTGGTGGGTGGTCAAACAACTCTGGGACAAGGGATTAATCTACCAGGGTCATAAAGTCACCCCGCACTGCCCGCGTTGCGGAACTTCACTTTCATCGCATGAAGTGGCATTAGGTTATGAGGAACATACCGAAGACCCCTCGGTCTATGTGAAATTTCAGATTCTGCCGGAATCCTTTACCGGGCCCCTGAAGGCTTTTATGGACAAGCCGTTGTCCTTACTCGCCTGGACGACCACGCCGTGGACATTGCCCGCCAATACGGCCCTTGCGGTCTGTGACAGCGCCGAATACGCGGTCCTGGACCTGGGAGACGAATACCTGGTCCTTGCCGCGGCCTTGCTGGAGGCGAACGCCTTACATACTGCTCATGAAGCCGGCAGAGTTGCCGGCAGCCGCCTGGTGGGTTTGAAATACCGGCCGCTGTTCGATCCGTTCGCGAACAGCATGGCAGTGAGTCGCCTCGACAAAGGCGAACTCGTTGCCGTCGAAGCGACCGAGCTCACTTACCCGGTCATCGCCGCCGATTATGTCTCCATGGATGACGGTACCGGTATCGTTCACACGGCGCCGGCCTATGGCGAGGTGGACTATGAATCCGGAAAGAAGCACGGGCTGTATTTTATTCACCATGTCGATCTCCAGGGGAAGATAACCGGCACCTATCCCGGCGCGGGAAAGTTTGTCAAAACTGCCGATCCCCTCATCACCCAGGACTTAAAACAACGTAATATGCTTTTCAAAAGTGAAAAGATACATCACACATACCCGTTTTGCTGGCGTTGCAGTACGCCGCTGCTGTATTTTGCCAAACAGAGCTGGTATATCCGCACCACCGCCTGCCGAGATGCATTGATCGAAGGCAACGAACGTATCAACTGGTACCCGGAACATATAAAAAAAGGCCGTTTCGGCGACTGGTTGCAAAATAATGTCGATTGGGCGTTCTCACGCGAGCGTTACTGGGGAACGCCGGTGCCGGTATGGCGATGCCAGAGATGCCAGACAACCGAATGTATCGGAGGGTTAACCGAACTCCAGGCAAAGACGGGGTTTTCCGGGCTTAACGAACCACTCGACCTGCATCGGCCTTATGTCGATGACATGACGTATGAATGCCCGCAGTGCCACGGAGAGATGAAGCGCGTCAGTGATGTTATAGACTGCTGGTTCGATTCCGGCGCTATGCCGGTTGCCCAGCACCACTATCCATTTGAGCCGGACAGCCTGGATATCTTCAAGGATGGGCGTTTCCCCGCGGACTATATTTGCGAGGCGGTGGATCAGACGAGAGGCTGGTTCTATAGCTTGCACGCTCTTTCGACACTCCTCTTTGACCGGCCGAGCTACGATAATGTCATCTGCCTGGGGCATATTCTCGATGAAAAAGGCGAGAAGATGAGCAAGTCCAAGGGCAATGTGGTGTTGCCCGAAACTGTCATCGGGAAATATGGGGCTGACGCGGTACGCTGGTACTTGTTCACCGCTTCACCAGCGGGCAACGCCAGACGCTTCTCGGAGAAACTGGTGAGCGAGGTAACACGCTCCTTCATGTCCACTCTGTGGAACACTTATTCCTTTTTCATTCTCTACGCTAATATCGACAACTATCAGCCAAAAACTGAAACCTGCGAGGTGGCCTCGGAACTCGACCGCTGGATTTTGTCCGAGTTGAATCAACTCGTCGAGGAGGTCACCACCGATCTGGACGCATATGATCCGGTGGCCGCGGCGCGCGCCATAGAGGCTTTTGTGGATTACCTGTCCAACTGGTATGTCAGGCGATCGCGGAGGCGTTTCTGGAAATCCGAGAGCGACGCGGATAAACTGTCGGCTTATAACGCTCTTTATGAATGCCTGGTTACGATGTCTAAATTACTGGCTCCGTTCATGCCTTTCCTGGCCGAGGAGATATACCAGAACCTGGTCGTATCGATCAATGCCCAGGCGCCGGATAGTGTACATCTTTCTGATTTCCCGTTGGCTGACATTACCCGTATCGATGCCGACCTATCGACGGCAATGCGGTTGGCGATGAAGGTGTCCAGCATCGGCCGGGCCGCCCGGGCACAGGCGAGTATCAAGGTCCGTCAGCCCCTGGCGAGGGCGATTGTTGCCGGACTTAACGCCGGGGAACAAGCCAGGCTCGAAATAATCGCCGATTCAGTGATCGAAGAACTAAACGTCAAACGGCTCAACTTCGTCGCCGATGCTGAGGCGTTGCCGGATGATTCGGCCCAAGTGACCGAAGGCGCTTTGACCGTAGCCGTTGATAAAAATATCACTCCTGAACTGGCCGACGAAGGCCTGGTCAGGGAGATAACTCACCGTATACAGGGTTTGCGCAGAAACGCCAACTACGAGATCGCCGACAATATCGTCACCTACTTCGACGGCGATGAACAGGCCGAAAGAGTCATGGGCGAGTGGTCGGACTACATCAAGCGAGAAACTTTATCGCGGGAACTGGTAAAAGGCGTCCCCGTTGATGAAACAGTGACGGCTGAAATCTTCAAGCTTGAAGGTCATCCGATCAATCTCGGGGTAAGCAAGGCGAACCCTTGATGCCGAAGGCAATCCTGGCGTAAAGCGATCCGGTTGTGAGCTTCACTTCCCGGCCTAGTGAGCGGGAGGTGAAGCTTCTTCGCTTGCGCTTTCGGTCTCTTCCGGTGCTGTCTCAACCGGTTCCTCTTCCTCCGGCCGGCCGGTAGGATGGGTCATATCGCGAAGGTAACGGTGTATCTCGTTAAGAGACGGCGGAAAAACACTGAAGACTTCGATTTCTTTGGGGAACTGGATCGGGTGACCTTCCCGAATAAAAAGGACGCCGGCCTGGTCCGGTTGGAGCGTTTCGGCGATCCTGTTGATGATGAAATCGTAGCGGCGTTTCATGACGTCCATCAGACTTTCGGTGGCTATCCTGGCCACTTTGGGAGAAGTGAATCCAAGCATAGAGAAGCGCTCCCAATCAAGGCTCTCAGCCATCAATTCACGGTCCTCGATATATGTTAAAGAAGCGCCGGACTGCAGTCTGTCCTGGGTGATATCAAAACTGGGTGTGTTGAATTGTTCCAGGCTTTTCAGAGCGGCCTCACCGGTAGCATCGATGCCCTCGTGATAAACATGGTTCACCGCACCGATTCGCTCTTCCAGATGTCGAAGCTGGCCTTTGATTTCTTGCCAGTAACGTTCAAATAAGACATTATATTCTTTGGGCGCTTCAGGCCAGCGGTATAAGAGGGGTACGACATATAATTTGCGTTTGCCTGTGAATGTTGCCGCTTCCGGTCGTTCCACTTTTCCCAGTTCTTCAGCCATTTCGTCTCCTATTAAATGAGTTAATAATTCGTTGATGATGCCTCAGGCTAGTCATCGATATGAACGATGTTATCATAGAGAAGTTCGAGCCGTAGCTTGTGTCCCATTTCCTGGTGCGCCAGAAACCGGCAGAGCGATTTGGCGGTCTCTGTGCTGAACACTCCCATCAGGTCCGAATAAAAAGAGACGGACTCGGCCTCGCGTTTTATAGCGAAAAGCACGGTATCGGTCAGGTCGGCGCCGGCAAGTTCGTCAGGGGCTTTCAAATGGGCGGAGACCAGGAGATCCGCCAGGCGTGATTTGGTTTCGAGTGAATCTATGAAGGCTTCCAGTGGCAGGTTCTTTAGCGAATCAAGGTGCTTTTCCTCGGTGCCGGCCAGTTCCCGTAAGAGAGTGGCCGCAGCCGGATCATCGGTCATACCGGCAGATTTACGATATAAAGCAGCGGAAGCAACCTCTTTGAACATGGCTGCTTCCAGCAACTCGGCAATTTCGTCGTTCATGAGGCTCCTTGATAAGATTGTTGATAGACTCCTTAACCATTCTAAAGAGCACTCCGGTGACTGTCAATTAAGTCTTGGTCGTTGAATCCAATTCAGGTATAATCTGGGATAGTATAAAGTTGAAGGTCTGATAATGGAATACCGAAAAATCCTGGTCCCGCTGGATGGTTCAGAATCGGCAGAGCAGGCTTTGCCGCTAGCGAAGGCGCTGGCAGGCAAAAATACCAATATTGTTCTTTTCAGCGTATGTCCTGAAGATGAACTAAGGCTTTGCCGGTTGAACAGCGCATATCTCGATGTCCAGGCTAAAGCATTAACTGCTGAGGGCCTGCAATCCGTTATCTGTCATACCGAACCCGGTGATCTCGCCGACCGAATTAAAAACTATACGGCGAGGGAAGGTGTGGAACTGGTAATCGTCTGCCGGCAGGGCTACTCCGACCTATCCCGGGAAGAAAAGGTACTTCAGAATCTAGTTACCGATAATAGTTCTCTGCTACTGGTCAAACCAGATGCTGCAAAACCCAGGCTGTCCAGGATACTCCTGCCATTGGACGGGTCAATAATTTCGGAAGGTGCGGTGCCCCATGTTATTAAGCTAGCCAAAGCGGCCGGATTGGAAGTATTGCTCTTATCGGTTAACGGTTTCCCTGAGATACCCTCGGATCGCCCGCCTGCTGCCAAGCCCAGTTGGGAAGAATACGCTTTGGTGTTGATGAAAGAGGTAAGGGAACAAGCTTCAGGCTACCTCGATCGGCAAGCTCAAGATTTCCGGCAGGCCGGATTGAAGGTAAAGACCCAGGTGGTATTTGGAAGCGTCGCCGAAAGCATCCTCAAGGTATCGGAAGAAGAACACGTAGATGTGATCGCCATGGCCACTCACCGGCGTTCCGGACTGGACCGCTGGGTTTACGGCAGCGTTGCCGCTACAGTGAGTGCGGCCACTGAGTTACCGATGCTTTTGGTCCGCGGTAGCGAAAACCGTTAACCGATCAGCGCTCGGGTTTTCCGATTTCCGATTATTTAATATTCAAGGATGAGATATTGAGAAAAGTACGCGTGGTACCGGCAATCCTGACCGATGACGTCACGGCGTTGAAAAAGATGGCCGATCAGATCAGGGAAGCGGTCACCTGGGCGCAGGTGGATATCATGGACGGGGGATTCGTGCCGTCGAAGAGCATCGGGTGGCAGGCGGCCAAGGCGGCTGAGCTGCCGTTCGCCTGGGAAGTTCATCTGATGGTGAAGGATCCTGAAACCTGGTTCAGCGACTTCAAGTTCGCAGGCGCTAGCCGTGTCATCTTCCATTTTGAGGCTGCGCCCGAACCCCGATGCGTCATCGAGTCCGCCAGAAAGCTGGGGCTGGACGTCGGGATGGCGATTAACCCCGAAACCTCAGTAGCGACGGTTGCAGAGTTTCTGCCTCTGCTCGACAACGTTCTCTTGATGTCGGTGAATCCCGGTTTCTATGGCGCGAAATTCATACCGGAAGTATTGCAAAAGATCAGCCAAATCCGCGCACTGTTGCCAAACATATCGATCAGTATTGATGGTGGTATAAAAGAGGCGAATCTGCTGGAAGTAGTCTCCAGCGGAGTGGACGATATCTGTGTGGGCAGCGCCGTTTTCTGTACACCGGACCCGGCGGAAAGCTACCGTAGGTTACAGTCCATGGTCGATGCAGCAACCTGTTAGTCACTCGATTCAGGCCAGCGATTAAAAGCGGTTAACCTTTATCGGTTGAGAAGTGCCCTGCGTTCGATTTCATTCAACATATCCAGGCGGCGGCGGTAACGGGGTTCTTCTCTGAAAGAAGCGTTGAGAAACGCTTTACAGAGTTCCTGGGCGAGAGATAGCCCCAAAACCCGTGCTCCCAGGCACAGGACGTTCATGTCATCGTGTTCCACCGCCTGATGGGCGGAATAGGTGTCATGACAAACCGAGGCGCGTATCCCGGGCACTTTGTTGGCGGCCATACAGGCGCCAGCGCCCGAACCGCAGATCAGTATGCCTCTCTTGACCTTGCCCCCGTTCACTTCCCGGGCAACGCGCTCGGCGTAATCCGGGTAGTCATCGTCCTGTAGAAATTCATGAGCTCCGAGATCGATGATCTTGATGCCTTCTTTTTGCAACAGAGGCACCAGCGCCTGTTTTAGAGCGAAACCGCCGTGATCAGAGGCCACAGCGATGCTATTCACTTTCGGCCGCCAGTTTCTCCGCTGTATCGACGATGTGTTCTACGGTGAAGCCGAATTTTTCGAACAGCACATCACCGGGGGCGGAAGCCCCGTAGTGGTCGATGCCGATCTTGATGCCCCTGTCACCGGCGTACCTCTCCCAACCCAATGTGCGGCCAGCTTCAACAGTGATACGTTTCCAGATCTGACGCGGCAGCACCTGCTGGCGATATTCTTCCGGCTGAGCGTCGAAGACCTCCCATGAAGGTAACGACACGACACGGGCGGAGATTCCTTTTACCTTGAGTGCCTGCGCAGCTTCAAGGACGAGGTGAACCTCCGAACCGGTGGCGATGATGATTACGGCCGGTTTGAGGTCCGCTTGCCAAAGAATGTAACCGCCGCGGTGAGTGAGAGCGGCGGGAGCCAGTTCTGTCCGGTTGAAAACCGGTAGTTTCTGACGGGTGAGGACCAGTACGGTCGGGCCGCCGGTACGCCCGATAGCCATTTCCCAGGCCATGGCGGTCTCGGTGGCATCGGCGGGGCGTAAAGTTACCAGGTGTGGGACTGAGCGTAAACCCAGCAGTTGTTCCACCGGTTGGTGTGTCGGACCGTCCTCGCCCAAGCCGATGGAATCATGAGTGTAAACATAGTTGACGTTGAGTCCCATGATGGCCGCCAGGCGGACCGAGGGGCGCATATAGTCATAAAAGGCAAGGAAGGTAGCGGCGTAAGGGATGATGCCGCCGTGCAGCGCCAGACCGTTGCAGATGGCACCCATGGCATGTTCCCGGACGCCAAATTGCAGATTGCGGCCGGCATGGTTTTCCGGGCTGAAGATACTATCGAATTCCAGAAAGGTCTTGGTGGACGGAGTCAGATCACCCGATCCGCCGATTATGTTCTCAACCTTTTTACCGATCAGATTAAGAACCTTACCCGATGCTTCACGCGTGGCCAGCGGCTTGTCTCCCGCTTTGAAAAAGGTTTCCAGCCCATCGTTCCAGCTTGCAGGCAGGTTGCCTTCGAGGAAAGATCGGAACTGGGCGGCCTGGGCAGGGAAGTTCGCGGCGTAGGCGTCGAAATGTGCCTGCCATTCTTCCTGGCGCACTTTCCCGGCTGCCAATGCAGACATATTCTCCTTTACCTCGGAGGGAATAAAGAACGGTTCCGCGTAGGACCAGCCGAGCCGTTCCTTTGCCGCGGCCAGTTCCGCTTCTCCGAGAGCTTCGCCATGGGCTGAACCGGTGCCTGCCTTGTTGGGCGCACCGTAACCGATGACGGTGCGGCAAACGATCAGTTTGGGTTTGCCGGTTTCCCGGTGAGCTTCCTCCATGGCGGACTTGACTGCGTCTATGTCCATGCCGGCGATGGGGCCGATGACATGCCAGCCGTAAGCGCGGAAACGCGCTGCCACGTCTTCATTGAAATAGTTGGCGGTATCGCCCTCGATGGTGACCTGGTTGTCATCGTAGAGGTAGATCAGCTTGCCCAACTTCAGGGTACCGGCCAGCGATGCCGCTTCGCTGGTCACGCCTTCCATTAAATCACCATCGGAGACGATGGCGTAGGTGCAATGATCGACGATCTCATAGCCCGGTCTGTTAAAGCGCGCCGCCAGCCATTTCTCGGCGATGGCCATCCCGACGCCGTTACCGAAGCCCTGTCCTAACGGACCGGTGGTGGCCTCCACCCCCGGGGTCAAACCGTGTTCGGGATGCCCTGGAGTTTTAGAATCCCATTGCCGAAATTGCTTGATCTCATCCATCGGCAAATCATAACCGGTCAGATGCAGCATGGAATACAGCAGCGCGGAGGCGTGACCGGCTGAGAGAACGAACCGGTCCCGATCGAACCAGGCAGGGTCAGAGGGATTGTGCTTCAAATAGCGTTGCCACAGGACATAGGCCATGACAGCGGCGCCCATGGGTGCGCCAGGGTGTCCGGAAACCGCTTTTTGCACCATATCGGCGGAGAGAAAACGGATGGTGTTGATGGAAAGCTGGTCCAGCGAGTTACTGTTCATTTTTAACCTTTCGCATGCGTTTCAAAATTTATTCTCCGTCGCCCAATTATAACGCCGGAAGATTCAACGACCAAGGGAATATCGACCAAAAAAAGATTCAGTCAGGGCTTGGAGTGCTGTCGGGGTTATGGGTTTCCATGAGCCGTACGTACTGCTGCAACAGCGTTTCCCGGTAGAGGTCTTCAAGTTTGGTGAGAAGTTTCTCCGGGTCCGAGTCATAGCTCATGATGGCGCCGGTGTTTTTATCGATCATACGTATGATGTCAGAGAGAGGTTCCGATATGCCGCCGGTGCCCAGGAGGATGCCTATGATCTTGCCCTCGCCGAAAGCGATGGCAAATTCTCCCAGCGTACCCGATCGGCCGCCGGCAAAAATAACGACATCACAGGAGCGGATATTCTCGATCTCCCGCCCCATAAGACCGCTGCCGGTATAGATAATGGAACGATAGCCCCGGGTGGGTGAATTGTACTTGACGACATGCTCTTCCAGGTTCAGAGCAGGAGAAACACCGACCACGATACCACCCTTTTCAAAAGAACCCAGCACTGTTTCATGCGGGATACCGGGTGAAGCACCGGTGATAAGAACGTACCCTCGGCGGGCGATACAATGACCAAGCTCGCGCATCTTTCCTTTGGTTTCTTCGGTGATGATACCACCCGCCGCTCCCATGATGCCGACTGTCATGACAGGGAAGGGATATTTATGGGTATCGAGTGTCGCGGCGCAATCCGAGGTTTCCATGGCGCTCCTACAATATATCAACGATATTGTACAAAAATTCAGTTGCTATAAGCTAATGCCGGTTTGAGCGACCGTTGGCAATTGAAAATTTGCAATGATTTCAGATTCGCTCATCCGCTTTTTGGTCAAGAATTGAACACTAATGGAATTTTTTCACACCAGGGAAATCAGTATGATAGTCAAAGGTTGAGGGAAACATTATGCCCAAATCAGCCGGCAAAACATCTCACCGCTTCGAAAAACAAGCCGGAACCTATGATTGTGACGTGGGAGATGCGGTCAGGTACCGATGTGCATTGCCTGCACGATTACGTTGTGCGCCTTGAAAAAGGCATCAGCTACCGCCAGGTCGAATTGCAGGCCGCTGCAACGGAGGATCTCATCCATGGCATAAGAGACACTCTTTGCAGTGCGATAAGGCCGTTCTGAAGTCATGGCATCGAATGTATCAGCCAGCATCAGTACGCGGGCGCCGAGGGGGATGCCCTCTCCGGCTAAGCCATCCGGATAACCAGCGCCGTCCCAACGCTCGTGGTGGTTACGAACCATGGCCAGGATCTCGGTATCTTCGACTACCGGCGCCAGTATCTTTTCGCCGATGGCGGAATGACGTTCGATCTCTTCACGTTCGGCCTGACTCAGAATACCTGGTTTGTGAAGGATGCTACCGTCGATGCCGATCTTGCCGATGTCATGGACCAAACCGGCCAGACGGATCTGTTCAATAAGCGTCTGCGGTAAGCCCATCTCTATGCCGATGCCAACGGCCATCTCGGAAACACGTTGTGAATGACCGGCTGTGTAGCCGTCCTTGGCGTCCAATGCATATGCGAGGGAGGTGATGGAATTGAAGAAGGAAAACCTGATCTTCTCCGCCTGGATTTCCACCTTGGCTTCCAGGCTCTGCCGGTATTCCCGGTTTTCCAGTTGAAGACGGCGTTTTTCCAGAGCCCGCCAGACCGAAAATACCACTTCATCCAATTTGAAAGGTTTGGTCAGGTAATCGTAAGCCCCCTGTTTCATGCATTCAATAGCGATAGCCGTCTCTGTAACGGCGGTAGCCATGATGACGGCGGTGTCAGGGTAGCGGGATTTGATCTCGGAGAGGAGTTCCATTCCGCTTTTGCCCGGCATTTTCATATCGGAAACAACGAGGGCGATATCGGGATTCTGCTGGAGCATGGCCAACGCCTCATCGGCCGAGGCGGCTTCGATACACTCATACCCTTCGTTAGCCAGTTTCTGATGCAACAACCGGCGCACGATCTGTTCGTCATCGACGACCATGATAGTTTCGTTGCGTTTAATTCGATTCATCATGCTGATGATGCCATCACTTCATTAATAATTTTTAGTAATTCCGAAGGGGAAAACGGCTTGGGAAGATAGGGGCGATTCGCTTCAGTAAGAAAGATTTCGGTGCGGTTGGAGATGACATCCCCGGTTGTGAACACAACGCCGGGAACCATCTCGGGACGCTGACCCTTGATCCAGTTGAATAGCTCCTCACCGCTCATCCGGGGCGTCCGGATGTCAATGAGGCAGAGGTCGAAAGACGATGTTTGGAGGCATTCCTGAGCAGCGCGACCGTCAGGGCACAGTGTAACGTTGAATCCCTGACGATCAAGCGTACGGTGACATACCTGACTGATTACAGGTTCATCCTCAACCACCAGAACGCGCACGTTCTTTCCAGGAGTGGGAGTCACGACCGATTTATCTCTTGATAATTATGGATCAACATTATTTTGTATAAAGGTTAACATATACATGACATAAGAGCAATATAATTGGCATGGTACGATAGTCATGGGTAGCGTGTTTCCTGAGACGCTAGACATGGTGTTACCGGATTATTCGATCCTGATGAGTAACAACCGGGCCAATCGGCGGAAGGATTCCGCCCATACGGCGTGTTCAGGTTGAGTCACTTTTCCCGGATAAAACTCTCGAAGCATGGTATAGAAGATGTTCTGGACCCGCCACAAGTTCGGGGAGAGTCCGGAATTCAGGAAGAGCACCAATAGATTGGAGGCGGTGTCTAATTCCCCAGAATCCGGTGGCTGATTTTCATCTCGCTGAAGTATCGCTTCCAGCCTTCCCGAAAGATGATAGACAATTTGATCAGCGTCCATGGTGACGCTCCACAATTTTACTTCCTCCAGGAGGTTCTCGATGGCTCTGAGATCTGGCTGTTCGGACGACAGTGACCGCGCGAGATCGGTATTGAGAACGAAGGCGGCGGCGGCGATAAACTGGGGCGGAGCGCTCTGCCCCAGTCTGACCATGAAGCGCATGGTGGCATGGTGACGGTGATAGATGTCACGATGAGCCTGCTCGGCTTCCACCAGTGCCGGTGCCATGATGTGGTGAAGAACCTTGCGTTGTTCATCTACGAAAAGATTCACCAGGCTATAAACAGCGCCGGGAAAACGGCTTTCCAGAAATTTAAGGCAATCGGCGCAGTCGGCACGGTCGGATAGCTTCCTAACTTCATCAACCAGACTCTGGTATGCGGTATCATTATCAACAACAGCCAGACCCGCGTTAAGATTGTGGTCGCCCCAGTAGATGGCGGCAAATATATAACGTGTCATTTCCCCGAGAATCGCGGAAGTGACAGTAACGTCTCCAGCTGACATACGCAACCTGCCGGCACCAAAGTGTCGTATGTCATTGGAGATCACATTGAAGGTGTAAATGCTGGTTTCGGTGCCGTATTCCTCGAAAAACGAACTCAAAGCGAAGTGTGCGACAACCCTGGCCGGGTCGGTGACCAAAGGTCGCACCTGACGCTCAAATACGTCTCTCCCGGTACCAATTGAGGGGACGTTGCTCCGAGCCTTTTCCAGGATGTTTAAAAAGGTTTCCTCTGGAGTTTTGATATGTAAATCCCCCGCCAGTTGCAGCGCCCGACCGGCCTGTTTGAGCACCAATATCGATTCCAAGTTGCCAATATCGTCGAAAAACCAGCCGCAGCTGGTGTATGCGGCCATCATAAATCGCTGAATCTCCAGGTGTTTTAATGCCCGCGATTTTTCCGCATCCGACAAAGTCCGGGATGCCCAATGGCTGAGAAAGGTCTCGATATTGGCAGAGGTACGATCAGCAATGACACTGTGATAGTCGTTCCTGGCCGCCCAGGGATCAGTCAGCAGAGTCTTAGCTTCACTTTCGAACACCGGTGCAAGGCTGTCCCTGAGGTGATCCATTGCCTCTCGCAGGGGAACCCGCCAATCCTGGTTCCAGCCTGGATGCGAACCGGTCGAACAGCAGCAACCGCTACGCCAGCGCTCGATACCGTGGGCACAACTCCAGGCAGTGTTTTCAATGATCTCGACATCCGTGGCAGGAGGGTGCAGTTCCAGATATTCGCCGATATTTGTAATGCGAATACCAACTTCTTCCAACTTGTTGAAGGCGTAGGCTAGAGCCATTTCCCCGAAACGGTGATGGTGCCCGTAAGTTTCACCATCAGTGGCGATAGTGACCAACTGCGGTTGTTCGTGGTGGGTGAACGCGCTTGAGATTCGTTCGACCAGGGTGTCCCCACTCTTGAGCAAGTCGCTGAAGGCAATGTCGTGGGAGAGAGCTTGGTGATAGAAAATGATAGAGATGTGGTTCCCGGACGGTAGCGGACAACGATATGCCTGAGTGGTATCGATGCCGGCTTCTGGTTTATGCCACTGGCCACCGGGTGCCTTTATCCGTCCGGCCTGCTGCGGTGCCAAAATAACGTACTTGATGCCTCGATCCGACATTATATCCAGGGTTTCTGGATCCACCGCCGTTTCCGGCAGCCACATGCCCTCCGGGTCCCGGCCGAAGCGGCGGTGGAAATCGCCGATGCCCCAAACTACCTGAGTTTCTTTGTCACGTCGGTTAGCCAATGGCATGATGATGTGGTTATACCCCTGGGCTATCGCCGGACCATGACCTCGGAATGCCGCCACATTATCCGCGTCAGACTGGATAATAGCAGCGTGAACCTCTGGCTGGCTGGATTCGAGCCAGTTGAGCAGTGTCGGGCCGAAGTTGAAACTAAGGTGCCCGAAATTGTTGATGATGCTGGTTATCTCATTGTTGCCGTTAAGTATCCGGGCAGCCATATTGGCGGCGTAACACTCATCGGTGATGCGCTCGTTCCAGTCGTGATACGGAGCCGCCGTTTTTTCAATTTCCACAGCTTCAAGCCATGGGTTTTCCCTCGGTGGCTGGTAAAAATGGCCGTGGATGCAAAGAAACCGTTCACCCATATCAGCTTCCCTTCACTAGTGTCAGAATTATTCCACCGAGGGGCGGCAGATCGAGACTGATCGAATATGGCCGTCCGTTCACCACTGCGTTTTCTGACTGAATGATACCCTTGCAAATCAAACTGCCGGAACCACCGTAAATCGGGTCATCGCTGGAAAACGCAACCCGCCAGCTTCCCGTTTCTGGTATGCCGATGCGGTAACCAGATCTCAGTACCGGAGTAAGATTAAGCACAACCAGCACTATGGCGCCGGGAGCCCTTCCCCTCCGCAAGTAGGCGAGGACACTGGCGGCGGCATCGTCGGCGGCCAGCCATTCAAAACCGCCGATTTCGGCATCCAGTTCGTGCAGGGCAGGACTTGAAAAATAGAGACGGTTCAAATCGCTCACCAGATCCAGTATCTGCCGGTGACGGTCGTACTTAAGAAGTTGCCAATCGAGGGTTTCGTCATGCCGCCACTCATGCCACTGGCCGAACTCCCCACCCATGAAAAGCAGCTTCTTTCCAGGTTGCGTGAACATATAAGTGTACAGTAATCGCAGGTTAGCGAATTTATGCCATTCGTCACCGGGCATTTTCCCAAGGAGCGAGGCTTTACCGTATACCACCTCATCATGCGACAGCGGCAGAACGTAATTTTCGGAGAAGGCGTAGATCATGCGAAACGTCAGAACGTTATGATGGTAACGTCGGTGTATCGGGTCGAGTTGGAAATACCTGAGTGTATCATGCATCCAGCCCATGTCCCACTTGTAACCGAAGCCCAACCCGCCCGTATGGACGGGATGGGACACCATCGGCCAGGCGGTCGATTCCTCGGCTATCGTTTGGACATCCGGAAAGCGGCGATAGATCTCAGTATTGAGTCGTTTGAGGAGGTCAATGGCCTCAAGGTTCTCCCTTCCCCCGTTTTTGTTGGGAGACCATTGGCCGGCCTTACGCGAGTAATCCAGGTATAACATGGAAGCTACACCATCGACCCGCAAGCCGTCGGCATGATACTTATCCAGCCAATAAAGGGCGCTGGAAATAAGAAAACTTCTGACCTCATTGCATCCATAGTTAAATATCCAGCTTTGCCAATCAGGATGGAATCCTCGCTTGGGGTCGGCGTGTTCATAGAGGTGGGTACCATCAAAATACGCCAGACCGTGTTCATCTCCGGGAAAGTGTGCCGGAACCCAATCCATGATGACGCCGATCCCGGCCTGGTGGAGATGGTCGATAAGGAACATCAAATCCTGCGGTTTGCCGTAGCGGGCGGTAGGAGCAAAATAACCGGTTACCTGGTAGCCCCAGGAACCAAAAAAGGGATGCTCCATTACCGGCAGAAGCTCCACGTGGCTGAATCCGGCTTCCTTGACATAATCAGCCAGTAAAAACGCCATTTCCCGGTAGGTAAGATAACGCCCGTCATTGCCGCGCCTCCAGGAACCGAGGTGTACCTCGTACACACTTATCGGCGAGCCGACGTGGTTTTTCCGCCAGCGTCCTGCCATCCATTCGCCGTCGGACCAGACATAGTCGATATGGGAAGTAAGGGAGGCGGTATGCGGTGCAGTTTCGGCGGCAAAAGCCAGGGGATCAGCCTTGTCCACCGTATAATGGTCGCGACGCGACACGATGTGGTATTTATAGAGGCTGCCAGAGCTTATGCCGGGCAGGAAACCCTCCCAAATTCCGGAACTGCCTTTGGGTCGAAGCGGATGACTCGTGGTATTCCATTCATTGAAATCTCCAACGACGGTAAGCTCAGCGGCATTGGGGGCCCAGACGGCAAAATAATAACCTTTTACTCCCTTGCGTTTCGTGGCGTGGGAGCCCAGTTTGTTGTAGAGGGTGTAATGTGAACCTTCGTTGAACAGGTAGAGATCGTCGTCGCTCAGCAGGCTGACGTCATAATACACTTTAGTCTTTGGGCGAGACATTCGATACCTTTTTCCTGATTTGATCGATTTTCTTGAGAAAATGTTGTATTTCAGGAGTTGTCTCCAACTCCTCCAACGATAACTTTATCTTTCGGCGCCAGTTGGCGTGTTCCTGATAGGTACCGGGGATATTCTGCGCCCGGCGTTCACCAGTAAGGTCGGCAAGATTCACTAACATTACCTCAGACGTGCTTTCCGCTAATATTTCTGCAATCACGCGGAGAACCTCTTCTGCGGTGGGGTTTATCTCTTCGAAACGGCCTTCAGTGACCAGGCATCTTAAAAGTGATGTTTTCCCAGCTTGGCGCTGCTCTTTTTCAGCGACAGCCTGTTCCGGCATGAGTACACCGACTGCCTGTCGTTCGGTGATATCCTCCTCGTCCCAAAATGCGGCAAAGGGATGCATGTCATGTGTATTTAGAGTTGCCACAGAGTCAGCCGGAGCGGCTTCCGGGCAGCCGCCGTCCCCAGTGACCATCTCGTACTGAGCGACATAGCTGCGGTAGATATGGCGGCGGCGCATCGCCCTCCTCACTTCCCTGGGCACAAGACCCAGGTCCTCGCCGACTATCACAGCCCGCTGGCGATGCGCCTCCAAACAGAGAATAGCATACAGTTCCTTCGCCTCATAACGGACATAGATGCCTTCGGTGGCTTTCAGTCCCGGCGGGATCCAGAACAATCTGTGCAATCCCATAATATGATCGAGCCGCAGTATACCCGCAAAACGAAGATGGTGTCGTAAAACCTCGATGGTATATTTGTAACCGCTTTCACGCTGTCGCTGTGGATGAAGCGGGGGGAAACCCCAGTTCTGGCCGCCCGAAAACGCCGGGTCCGGCGGCGCGCCGACACTAGCCCCAAGGGCAAAAACAGACTGTTCCCGCCAGACATCATAACCATCAGGGTGGGTGCCCAGCGACAAATCAAGGTAAAAAGCCTGACCTCGTTCACGCGCGCGTGCCGTGGTATCCGCCATCTGTTCGTGAGCGATAAACTGAGTGTAGAGATAGTAGCGTAGCAGTTCGGGGCAGCAGTCGGAGTCCACGATATATCCATTACGCAGCTTTTCCGGCCAGTCCCGCCACGGTGCCTTACGCTCTTCTGAAACGGCGCGAAAACGGCAATAGCGCTCAAGGTCGGGCTTGCTAACCAGGTAGTCGGTAAATGATTTCCAGCGTTCGGACGGTTGTCGTTGGAAAAATGCTTCGGCCAGCAATTCCAGGATGCCCCGTTTCAGATGGGACGCCCGGGCATAGTCCACCATTTCCAGCGCGCGCAGAGCTTCAAGTTCATCTTTAAATTCCGTAGAGCGTAATCGTGCCGCAGCTTCCGGACAATCGGCCAGTTCAGGGATCGTCTCTACGTTGATATACAACTCGTTCCAATACAAGCGGCTAACCGGAGAGTATGGGCTGGGGTTGAAATGCTCTTTGAGGAATACCGGTAAGAGTGGCAGGGTTGCGATCACACTGCCGCCAAGAGAAGCGTTGAACTCCGCCAGTTTTTCCAGATCGCCGACATCGCCAGCGCCCCAGCTTGTCCCGGAATGCAGGGCGTAAAGCGGACAAAACAAGCCCCAGCGCTTGGGTCCCCCAGCCGGCGTGAATACATGCGGCGGAGCTGAGATGATTAGAGTGGAGGCGCTGTCACCAGCGATGGAAAGATCAAGTCGGTGGTAACCCCAGGGCAACGGTTCCTTAAGCGGAAGCCTGAGATTTAGAATAACACCATCATCCTTTGAGTTTATTGCGGCAAAGCGCGCGATATCTTTCCATTCCAATCGGCGCGTCTCTCCGGATTCAAGCCTTAGTTCAGCTTTGATATCTTCTAGCGGCACCCTGGATAATGAAAGCGATATTCCGGCTCGCCGTCCGTTCCAGGCGATAATAACCGGTTCCACTATTCTTTTCAGGCGTTCATTTTTCAATCGTTCCAGTGCTTTGATTGCATCAGACGTATCCTTTAACTCAATGCCCATCGCCCGAATTGTCGATATCACGATTTCCGAGGTGGCGCGATGGGTACGACCGTTCATATCCCTGTACGCTGTTTGAATACCGCAGGCTTTTGCCAGCGCCGCCAGGGCAATGCGGTCTTTCCTCGCCGCCATCAACCGGTAACCGGCCTGACGTTGATAGCGAGCAGAGCCACGAGTATTCCCCTCAATGGCGGGGCGATCATGTCCGGCCGGTGGGCGATATTAAATGGCAATTCTCAGACGACCTTTTCCGACACATAGACGTCGATGATCATATCTTTAAAATCATTATACTTAGATTAACTTGACTTGCCAAAGTCAGCGGATATAATGAAAGGATTAATACAGGCAACATCGCCTTCCGAAAGGCTTAACCTATTGAATGTAAATGATCTTTTATCCCGATTACCTGAGCGTATAAAGCGCCTGGCCGAACTCTCGGCGAATCTGTGGTGGAGCTGGCATCTGCCAGCCAGGGAAATGTTCGATACCATTGATCGCCGTCTTTGGCGCTCAACAGGTCATAATCCGGTCAGGATGCTGTACGAACTGAACAGCGACCGGTTGGAGCGTCTGGCTACGAATCAGGATTTCCTGGCGGTCTATGATACGGTCATGGCCGCTTACGACACGGAATTGACCGATGGTCGGCACTGGCTGTCACGAACGTATCCGGAAGCGATGACTTCTCCGGTCGCTTACTTTTCGATGGAGTTTGCTGTTCACAATTCGTTGCCGATGTATGCCGGAGGGTTGGGTGTTTTGGCGGGGGATATCTGCAAAGAATCATCTGATCTTGGTATTCCTTTCGTCGGCATCGGGTTCATGTACCCGGAAGGATATTTTCATCAAAGAATCAGCTCCGACGGTTGGCAGGTGGAGCATTACCGACAATTGGATTTCGAACGGGCGCCTATTTCCCGGGTGACCACACCTGATGGTGACCGGTTTCTTTTAAATCTGCCACTAGGTGAAAAAACGGTATTTCTCACAGCTTGGCGGGTGCTGGTCGGTCGCAGCATACTGATTCTCTTGGATACCAACGTACCTGAAAACACCCCGGAAGATCAGGGTCTCTCAGCAAGGCTCTATAGTGCCGGCAGGGAGATCCGCCTGCAGCAGGAATACCTTCTGGGTGTCGGGGGCGTCAGGGTGCTGCGGGCGCTGGGAATAGAACCCGCCGTTTGGCATTGTAACGAGGGGCATACTTCTTTTCTGCTTCTGGAAAGGGTGAGGGAATTCATGGCTGCCGGGGATGAGATGGTGGTTGCAGTGACCAAGGTAAAGGCGACGTCCGTATTTACTACCCACACCCCCGTTCCGGCGGGACATGACACCTTCGACCGGGCGCTCATGGAACGGTATTTTTGTTGCTTCTGGCAGAGCCTCAAAGTAGCGCCGGAGACATTTCTATCGTTAGGTCAGGCGGGACCGGATGAACCGTTTAACATGACGGTGCTTGGACTTAAGCTGTCGGATAAGACTAACGGTGTAAGCGAACTTCATGGAGAGGTCAGCCGCCGCATGTGGCGCCGCCTCTATCCGGACAAAGCTGAAGCTGATATCCCTATTGACTACGTAACTAACGGCGTTCATATACCCACCTGGGTGGGGCCGGAACTGGCTCGCCTCTACGAACGCCATATCGGTCCGGACTGGTATAACCGGCAGGACGAGAAGGAACTCTGGCGATCTGTAGGCAATATCCCAGATGAGGAGTTGTGGCGTGTTCATCACGGCCGCAAACAGCGCCTCATCCATTATATACGTGAACGGGTAAGGCGGGAGTGGAATGGCGGGGAAGAGTCAGGGCAACGGCTGGTAGCCCTTGGAGGAATGCTCGACCCGGAGGTGTTGACCATCGGTTTCGTGCGACGTTTTGTCGAATATAAACGGCCAACGTTGCTATTCCGTGACATCGAGCGCCTCAAGAACCTAATCCGGAACTGGCAGCGGCCGGTCCAGTTCATTTTTGCCGGCAAATCCCATCCGGCGGATTTCATGGCAAAGGAGTTGATCCATAGGGTTTATAATCAGGCTACCGACAAGGAATTCGAGGGTAGATTGTGCTTTGTGGAGGACTATGACCTGCATATGGCGCACTATCTGGTGCAGGGCGTGGATGTCTGGCTGAACAACCCCAGGCGATTACTCGAAGCCTCCGGTACCTCCGGCATGAAGGCGGCGGTTAATGGAGTTCCTAATCTTTCCGTGAGGGATGGCTGGTGGCATGAGGGTTTCAACGGCCGCAATGGTTGGGCTATCGGCGATATCAACAAGGCCGACAATGTCGCCGACGAGGACGCATTGGATGCCGGGGCTCTTTACTATGTTCTTGAGGAAATGATATTGCCGATGTACTATGACCGGGATCTGGGCGATATCCCCAGGAAATGGCTTCAGGTGGTCAAGCAGTCGATTGGTTCCGTATTACCCCAGTTCACCGCCAGCAGGATGATGAAAGAGTACGCCGAGAAGATGTATCTGCCCATCGTCAAAAAAGCAGGATCTCCGGATCTGGGCGGCATTAATACGACCGCATATCGTTAGTTGGTTGGCGTATTTCAATCATATCCGGCGCCAGTAACGGTTTCAAGAGATCTGAAACGACCGTGACTCGTTATGGTTCGGGACTACTCGCGCCAGGTCCACCAGTTGTTGACCAGGAAATTCCAGCCAAAAGCCGCCACGATACCGATGGCCGCGGAAACAATATAGAACAGGCCTAACGTCTCGGTCAATAGGGCCAGGGTGCCAAGGTAGATGCCAAGGCCACCCAGACTAATGACGTTGAAACGCCATAAACGCCCGAAGAAACCGCCGACGGAGCGGTGGCGATCACGAAATGTGAAGTGATCGTTGAGGATAAAGTTCCAGATAACCGCGGCTTCGAAGGCTAGGGCGCCTGAAACCAATAATTCCACTAAAGGAGCTTCATTGTCGGTCAATAATGCCAGAAGTGATAGATTGACCACCGCTCCAGTGGCGCCCACTGACATAAATTTGATGATCCGTGCTGCTTCTCCGCAACGCCACATCAGGCTCAGAAGATGGCGGATATAGTCTGTCTGGGTGATCATCGACAACTTGGTCTTGCCGGCGCGGCGGTTCTCGAAACGATACGGGACCTCGGCCACTTTCTGGGCTTTGGAAAGACACAGGATTTCCAACAGGATCTTGTAACCCACCGGACTGAGGGTCACACCCGAAAGAATCTCCCGGTCGAATAAGAAACACCCGCTCATCGGGTCTTTTACCTTTCGGGTGGAAGGCAAAACAAGATGAGCCAGCCAACCGGCGCCCGCGGAAATGAAACGCCGGAGCGCCGACCAATTACCCACGCTACCGCCCTTGACATAACGGCTGGCAATGACCAGGTCGGCGCCTCCATTGGCGGCATCCAGCAGTTGCGAAAGAATCTCCGGCGGATGCTGCAGGTCGGCGTCCATCACAGCCAGGAAGTCTCCTTTTGCCAACTGGAAACCATCGACAACAGCCGATGCCAGGCCGCGTTTGTCCTTGCGAACGACAACACTAATGGGGTAGGTTGCAGCCAGATCGCGGACTCTGTCCGAAGTGCCGTCAGGACTGTTGTCATCGACAATAAGCACATCGTAAGAATTTCCGACAAGATTTTGGTGGATGCGCTCGATCAGCGGTTGGATGTTGACCGATTCGTTGTAGGTGGGTATGACGATTGTGAGGTGTTGATTTGTATTCTTCATCGAGGGCTAATGCTAACTTAGCCGGGCGGCGGCGTCAAGCCGTAGTGGGTTACAGCGACACAAGTCAGCCTTGCCCTTGGGGGTTCTTGCTTCTATAATGCAAAGATATGACGGACATCAATGCCACGGTTACGTTACCAGTGCTGGATAAGCGCGTGTTATTGCTCCAGAGTCGGTATTTCGCCGACCTATCCACCGAATATCTAGAGCGAATTGAAGAATTGATGGTGGAAGAGTGCTTTGAACGGGATGATATGATATTCAATGAGGGTGATGGCAACCGCTACCTCTATCTTGTAGCCAGCGGGGCCGCTAAAATATTCGGCACTTCCGCTGACGGGAAAGAACAGATACTGGAACTGTCCCGTCCCGGGGACAGTTTTAATGACGTTGCGGCCTTCGATGGCGGGGCGAACCCGGTCGGGGCCCAGGCGTTGACTCCCTTGGTTGTGTATCGCCTGAGCGGACAAGTATTGCTTGACCGTTCCTGTGACTACGGACCGCTGGCGGCCAATATCGTGCGCGGTTTGGCTAAGCGGGTTAGGGAACTCGGGGACCTGGTCGCCGATTTGTCGTTCCGCCCGGTCGTGGGGCGTCTGGCCAAAATCCTCCTTGAGCAATTGCCCCATGCTGGCTCCGCTAAACTGACACAAAAAGACATGGCAGCCATGGCTGGGACGGCGAGGGAAGTAGTCGCTAGGGCGCTTAAAAGTCTGGAAGAAGAAGGCATCATCCGCACAGAGCGTCAGCGTATTGTCATTTTGGACCGGACTGCCCTGGAAAAGCTGACCATTTGAAAATGATGACATTAGTTACATACTCGCAGCACTTATCAGGGGTATTATTAATTATATGACTCAAATTACCGTTGATGCTGAAAGATGTGACAGCTGTAACTTATGCTTAGCAGCCTGCAGCCGCGGCGGACTTGTCCTAAAGGACGGCGGTATCTTTCAGACCGACGAATTTGACTGCCGGGAATGCCGAACCTGTGAATATATTTGCGCTCGTGGGGCGATTACCTGGGGATATGAAATCGTCCTGGGAAACCCCGCTTAAATCCACCAGGGTTTATCAGCTACTAGGGTAAGAGTCCCTTCATTCAACCGGCGCAGTTGCCCGTTAAGTTCGCTGCCGATGAGCAAGATAAATGCGGACAGGTACACCCAGATCATTAAAGCTATACCAGAACCGATTGGGCCATATACGAGTTGGAAATTGGCGAAATTGTTGACGAAATATATAAACAGATACCGAAGAGATTCGAAAAATGCCATGGCCAGAATGGATCCCGGCCAGATATAGCGCCACAAGTTGCGGGTGGTTGGTAAGAAGCTGTAAAGAACGATAAACGCAAATAGCGTCACCGCCGCGGCGATGAGAGATAGTATTATGCTAGAAGTGCTGCCGATAAGTGGCAGTTCCACTTCGGGCAATAATCCGATTGCTGTCGGCAATACACCGGAGACCAGAAATAGAAACCCCGCGCTCAAAGCAAGCAGTATATCACGCGGTTTACGTAGATAGAAGGGATGGCGCTCACAAACACCGCAGCTTCGGTTCAAAGCCACACCGATTGCAGTGAACATGTTCGAACTCGTCCAGAATAATGCTAACAAGCTGATAATGCCCAGTACGCCACGTGAGGCAATGATGCTTTCGATGTTCACTACGATGATATCGCTGGCGATGGGCAGATTGTTTTCCATAAACTCGAAAATAGCTAGCTGCACTTCTTCCGAGGGCAGAAAAAGACCGGCGAGTGAAATAAACCCTAGGAGGAGTGGAAAAAGAGAAAGGATGGCAAAATAGGCTACACCGGCAGCAAGATGCGAGGCGTCATTATTCGCCAGACCTTCGACAATTCCGACGATTACGCGAATCTGCGTGACTGACAGAATCCGGTCCTTGATCCGGTTTGCACTATTTTTCAAACGATTTTGTGTCATGATGAAGGAGAGGCAGATGGTCTTCCATCCGCGCCATATCGTCTGTGTATTGGAATATCTGGACAATGGTGGCAGCTAGAGGTATCGCCAGCAGTATACCCCAAATGCCGGCCAGGTAAGCACCAAGTACCAGGAGGAGCAATGCGATGGCCGGATGAATGTGCAGTAATTGACCCTGTACCCTGGGTACGAGCAAATTATTTTCCAGAAGTTGTACCATGAGAAAAAGTCCGATGATCCACACCACCATATCAGGGTATGTGGCAAGGATGATGATCACAGCAAAGATGCCGCTGATCCATGGTCCGATAGTTGGTACCATTTCGAACAACCCAGCTACCAGCGCAAGGAGTAGTGCTAGACCGAAATTGACTTTGAGCAAGAGAAGTCCTATGAAAGACAGGCTTCCAACAATACTACCAAGAAGCAGTTGGGCTCGTAAGTATCGACCGAGGACGTTCCCGATGATGGTCAAAACATTTCGGGTGTGGACCGCGGCAATGCCTGGTAAACCGTGGTACAACCCATCTCGTAGTTTTTCCCAATCTTTCAGGATATAAAACAAAAACATAGGTAAAGCGGCAAACCCGAAAATGAAGCCGATGGTTGTCGGTATTATGGTAAAACTCTGCGCGATGACACCTTGAACGGCGCCCCCTAACTTACCGGTTGCGTCAGCGACGAATTCATCGATGCGCGCTTGGACGTCTGGAGAAAATTGGGAACGTATCGTTTCCAATAGATTGGAAAAATAGTTGATAACCGCCGAAAATATTTCCGATGCATTGTTCATCAAGTCGGTGGCGGTGTTTATGAGGGTAGCTATCATATAGCTGGCTACAAGAGTGCCCAGTATAAGGAGAGTCAGAAGAACCAGTATTACGATAACAAGCCGTTTTTGCTTCTCCAGCCGCTTGGGGAAAATAGTGTATTTTTCCAGCCAGAGGATGAGCGGATGCAGTATATATGCAATTAAAAGCCCCAGCATAAACGGCAGCAGCACGCTTCTCAAGGCATAAACTAACCAAAAAAAGGCCGTGAGAAATACTAAAAAAACGATCATCCGCCAATGGCGAGTGATGATGTGCTGTACTTGCACGCTTCGACCTGTTCTGCCTTTCTAAAAAGCTATTTATAAAGGCAGGCCGGCGGGGAAATGTCTCCGCCGGACCATCACCTTGATAGATTCTAAGTTATTCGGCGGAAGGCAATCGGGATTCTAGATTGTGTTTTGCTAGCGCGGCACCTTCTTTCACTTTATCCGCGAATTCATCGGCGCGATCACTCAACTCCGCCGCCTTTTCTTTAAGCAGCGCGCGCGTTTCATCACCAGTCGTCGGAGCGTAAAGCAGTCCGATGCCGATACCAATGGCAGTGCCGAGGATGAGTCCCAGGGCAAAATTACCCCCGTTGTCGTTACCCATGATTATTTCCTCCTATGAAACAGATTATCTATTCCCGCTTTGACACCTTGAAAAAGAGCTGCGATTTCGATGACCGGTTTGATAAGTTCCCTGGTGGCGTACTGGGCGAATCCTTCCACCACGCTCGTCGTGGTTTCCAGGGATCGCAGGATACATTGTGACCTCTCGTAGAGCGCGTTTGTTTTCCGGTATATGGAAATAACCAGTAGTAGAATGACGAAACTTATCAAGATAATAAGAACACCGGCGATGATGATTACCAGGTCCCGGTACCATTCTATACCCATTAAGCGCCTCCATCAGTTTCGGCGGAACGTGACAGAAATATCTCACATTCGTAAATTGATGATAACACGTGGTCTGGGCACGCGCAAGTAGGTATGCCGTGTATGATCGGTTCCTTATGGTCAGGCGAGGAACAATTTTCGAGCCTGTCGCAATAACCAGTTGACAATCGGGTTAATTGTTTGAAAAAGCACAAATACGATTAAAGCTGTGATAATGCCAATAACAGCACCGCCGAGAATATCCAAAGGATAATACATTCCGGCATAGATACGGGCGAGGGAATGTACTGCGGCCACTATGAAAAACAATCTGCCGGCTTTGCGATTGCCCAGCCATACAGCAGCGGCGATGGCAAAAAGGATGGTTGCGGAGTTGGCCGGGAACGAGGAGTCGGTCGGTTGATAAAGCAGAACGGTGATCGGGATCTCGTCGAAAGGACGAGATCTGAATATGGCACTGTTAAATATGGCTACCACCCAGGTGCCCAGACCGAGACTTGCCATAGCCTGAAGCGCTATTTTCTGGTTGGTTTCCCGCCTTGCCGGGTCGATGGTGCCAAACCACAGCAAGAGCAATCCCAGGCTGGCGCTGACGATAAGAAAATAATCGTTGGCAACGCCTTTTACGATTTCATCCAGCAACCAGAATCGTCCAGCCAGGGCGTTGATAGCCTGAGCCAACGCCTGATCGATATTGATCAGCGTTTCCAAAAGTACCTCGCCTTCACGGCCTGGAAGAAGGTCATCGTTTTAAGCGCTTCCAATCCCAACAGACGCCGGTTTTTCACAATAGTCAACTTGTTACGGTTCAATATCGAACTTAATAACAGGACGGTTGTCACTGCGGAAAAACTTGCCAGGCTGAACAAACCGGCTTGTTGTGCGCCTTCGACGACTCCAACCGGATTGTGGGCGTTCCAAGTAAAAAACGCTGCCATGGCTGGAGTCGCTATAAGAATCGCCAGTACCTTATTCAATGCCGGGTTCTGGCTGAACATGAGCCCGTGAAACCCGCCATGACCGGCGGCAAATTGTATTGTAGAAATAGCGGCTAAGAAGGCCAGCAAAAAATATTCGTTTGACAGAGTCAATTATGTTTATCCACTTAATCGCACGGCTATACACCGTCAAGATTTATTCGATCCTTGGAAGAGCAACCCAATCCGCTCAGAGGCGGGGTATATCAACCGTTAGTATAACAAGACCAACAGGTTATCACGCAGTCGATGACACTATTCTGGTATTCGGCACTCTTGCTTCCGGCTACCCACCCGCCGGGACCGTTCTCGGAACGCCGTTCCCAAAAAAGCGGGCGGTTGCAGCGCCCGGAATGTTGATGGTTGCCACGAACACATTCACAACGTCCGGCGGACCTGACCCAGGCCTGTTGGACGATGGCGTTAGAGAACAAAAGCGGCTCCTTCCAACATTTCGAACCAGATTATAACATCTGAAAAGGAATTTTGTAATCCGATGTTGAGATGAGCCCTTCACCGAAAAGGACGTTCGGTGGATCAATTTTTGTGATCTATTTCATGATGAACTCGTTCCCGCACGTGCAATATTCCAGGTTTCCATCCGGACGCCGCCATGTGTTAAAATTGGCCGGTTAATTGGGACTTGAATCGCCGGGAAGTTGATGGAGGCATAAACATATGAAGTTGTTAGTTGTCGGCTGCGGACAGTGCGGTGGACGCATTGCCGATCAGTTTTCAAAATTGAACCGGGTAGCTCGCGTTCAGCGTGGCGTTGAAGTGGCCACCAATGTTATTGCGGTCAATAGTGATGTCACCGACTTGTCAGGTCTGGAACATATTCGGGCGGATTATCAGCACCGAATCCTCATCGGAACTCAGAAGACATCCGGCCATGGCGTCGGCAAGATCAATGAGATGGGTGCCGAAATCGCTCGGGATGACGGAGACAAGGTTATCGAGGCCATTAAGAACACCCCGCGTTATGCGGACACCGACGCCTTTTTGCTGATTGCTGGGGCGGCTGGCGGTACTGGTTCAGGATCGATTTCTGTTCTGTCACAACAGATAAAAGAGCGTTTCCCCGATAAACCTGTCTACAATATGCTCGTGTTGCCTTTCGCCTACGAGGAAGCCACGGAAGAACGTTCCATTTTCAATGTCGGCATTTGCCTGAAGTCCTGCTATCTTGTTGCCGACGCCATTTTCCTGGTGGATAATCAACGATTCATCAAAACCAATCATTCACTGAGAGCCAACCTTGATAAGATCAATTACCACATGGTAAAACCGTTTTACAACCTGTTATGCGCCGGGGAAGAAAAGAACTCCAAGTACGTCGGTTCCAAGGTCATGGACGGCGGAGATATCATCCAAACTTTGTCAGGCTGGACAGTTATCGGCTTCGGCCAGACCAAGATGCCGAATCTGCGCTTCAACCGGAATGCCGATTTCAGAGAACAGAGTTCTGAGATGCGTAAGGGGGCCGAGGCTATCAACACTGCGTTGGCAGACCTTTCCCTGAGGTGCAACCCGACCGATGCTAAACGCGGACTTTATCTCCTGACCGCCTCGCAAGCTGATATGAGCATGGAACTTATAAATGAGATGTCAGGGGCGCTCAAAGGGATGGCCACTGAAGCCACTATCCGCACCGGTGATTATCCCCGCGGCGACAAGACGCTGGACGTAACGGTGGTGCTTTCAGAACTGGTCAATTCCAGCCGCGTGATGGATTATTTCTCTAAGACCATCGGTTACATCAACAATTCCCGCCGGCGTCAATCCGGTTTGGAGTACGGCTTCCGCGGTGTGGAAGAATCGTTTAAGGATATTCCCTCGTTACTTTAAAAAGGGACGGGTAATTGAAACGGGCTGGTGAAATTCACCAGCCCGTTTTGTATTTCCTTTAAGTGCGGAAGATCCTATTCTTCCGGCGGCAGGTTCTTGGCCTCTTTGAACATCTGCTCCAACATCTCCATGCGGCTCTTCATGAGGTCCCGAGGAGAGGCCAGGGGTTCAGGTTTTGTTACTTCGACGATCGGAGACAGCTCAACCGGTGTTTCCTCCAACGGCGGTGGGGTTCGCCGTACCCGAGTCACCGTATCGGATGCCGGACGTTTCAGTTCCTGGCCTGTCTCCGCGATAACCTGGCGAGTGAAACCGCCGATCTCGCCCGCCCCCTGTACCAGTTCTTGAAAAGTTTCGATCCAGGAACGGGCAGCTTCCTGGGCGGCACGCCGCGCCGCTTTGACGGCGTCACGAGCGGCCTTGGTTGATTCGTCGCTGGCCTGACGGGCGGAATCGATAAGCGCCTGCATCTGGGCCATGGTTTCTTTCGATGATCTGGCTGAAGCCTCAGCGGCCTCGCGCGTGGCCCGGCTTTGCTCCTCAACTGTCTGAATATGGACTTGCGCCTCCTTGATCCAGGTGGCGACGGTCTGTTTGGCTGCGTCCGTCACCCGGGCTACCCGGTCCAAGGCTTCCTGTGAAGCCTTAACCGAGGCTTCGGCGGCGGCAGTGGCAGCCTTCCCCGCCTCGTCCGCTTTGGCGGCGGCATCCCGGGCGTCACGCCCCGCTTCCTCCGCCGCTTTTCGGGCTGAACGCGCTGCTTCTTCCGCACGGGAAATGGCTTCCGCAGATGTACGCACGCAGGTTTCTCCGGCCAGCTCCGCGGCGTTGATCGCGTTTTCACTGGCTGCTACCGCCATGCTTGAGGCCTTCTCCGCCGCTTCTTTGACTGATCGGCCGGCCGCTTCAGCTTTGCGCATGGCTTCCTGGGAAAGGATGGTTGCTCTCTCTCCAGAGGCTTGTGCTGAAAGCGCTGTTTCCTCTGCGACTTTAATAGCTTTTTCGTAGTTTTTGGTAAAACTCGATATGATGCTTTCGGTTTGGCGTGCTAGGGTTTCAGCCCGTTTTATAACATCTTTGGATTTGATATCGACGGATTCAACCGCACGTTTAGCCTCGAGTGACGCCGCCTCAGCTCCGGCGATGCCGCGAGCGGCCGCATCAGCCCGGTTGGTGGCATCGACAGCGATCTGTTTGGCTTCCTGGGCGGCTTTGATCACCGAACTGGTAATCTCTTCAGCTTTGGCTATCGCCTCTCTGGAAGCACTGACTGAGGTCTCACCGGCCTGTTCGGCGACTCTGACAGCGGCCTCACAGGCTTCCTTGGAAAGCCGTGTTGCATTATCGGCGGCGTCTTTAGCAACAGCGCCCGCGGTTTCCGCGCGCTGAGCGACCTGTTGAGACAGGGTAACAGCCCGTTCACCGGCCACCCTGGCGGCAGCGGCGGCGTTATCGGCTTGTTTGATGGCCTGTTCGTAATTGGCGGTGAATTCGATAGTAGATCGCTCGGTTTGTTGCGCCAGTGCCTGGGAACGGGCAAGAGCTTCGGCGGCTTTCTGATTGGCGATATCAGCTGTGCCCTTAGCTTCTGTGGCCTTCTTGTCAGCAGCCCCCGCTGTACTGACGGCTGAAGTAGCTATCGCAGCGGCATTTGCGGCTTTTTGGCTGACCTCTTCCGCGGTTTTATTAGCGGCAGCCGCGGACGATTCTGCCCGGGTGATAGCCTCGGCCGAAGCCCGAACGCATTTATCGGCCGCTTGCTCCGCGATTTTGACAGCGGCGTCCCTGGCTTCGTTCGACAGCCTGATGGCTTGTTCAGCGGCTTCCTTAGCGGCTACACCGGACTCTCCTGCCCGGTGTATGGCTTCCTGAGATAATTTGTCGGCACGTTCGGCTGCTTGCCGGGCGGCGGCGGCTGATGTCTCGGCCGCCTTGATCGCCTTTGAATAATTTGCGGCATAGACGGCTGCTGTTTCTTCTGTTTGGCGGGCTACGGCTTCCGATCTTTTAACCGCCTCTTTAGCGCTGATTTCGGCTGATTCCACCGCACGGCGGGCTTCGGCGGCGGCTGATTCGATCGTGCGTTTGAATTCGGTTATCGTGGATTCGGTGAGGTTCCGTGCTTCAACGGCAACTGCCTCGGCGGTTTGACGGGATTCTGCGGTAACCGCGGCGATAGCCCGGCGGGCCTCGGCGATAGCGGCTTCCGCTGCAGTCCGGGCTTCGTTCGCAGCCTTGGAACCCTCCTCGGCGGATGATCTAGCATTTCGGCGGACTTCTTCAGCTGTCGCGGCTGCTTCCCGTGCAGTACGCAGAGCAGCAGCCGCATCTTCGGCCATGCTCTTTACGGCGTTTTCAGCTGAAGAGAGAGCCTGACGGGATTCCCGTTGCGCTTCTGCCACATCTTCTTTTATCGCCTTGACCGTTGCTTCAGCTTTCTGGCTGTTGTCGCGGTAATTGCGATTCAATTCATCGATGGTGGTTTTAGCCGTCGTGATAGCGGATTCAGCGCGTTGCGAAGCATCTTCATAAACGCGGGCGCTTTTATCGGCCGTTTCCTGAGCTTTTTGCGCGGCTTCTTCAGCCTGAGCCAGAGCCCGTTCATAATTCTTGGCGTAGTTGCGTGAAGTGTCTTCAGCGGCCTTTACCGCTTTTTCAGCCTGCTTGACCGCTTCCCTGGACTGTTTTTCAGCATTATCGACAATATTTCGGGCTGTGCGCGCTAGTTCGTTGGCTTCTTTGATAGCTTCTTTGGATGCGGCGACAGATTTGTCACCAGCAGACTGTAATTCGTCTTTTTCCGACATGACAACCCCTTGTATTCGATTTGTGACAGTTTAAGATGCGGCTAATTGTAACCGAGGCGGGAATGCCTTCGCAAACGCATAACGACTCACTCATTATCTTGATTAGCGTTCAACAGTTGCGTTGCTTCAACTGACCGCAGGCGGCATCGATATCGGCGCCGCGACGGGCGCGTTCCGTAACCTGTATTCCTCGTTTCGCCAGAAGGTTGGAGAAAGCCTGGACGTGTTGGGGCGGCGATGCGGTGTAAGGCAATCCTTCCGCAGGATTAAAAGGAATCAGATTAACGTGGCAATTCAACCCCTGTAATAGATCCGCCAATTGTTGAGCTTCGCCGGCATGATCGTTTACGTCATTTAGCAGACAATATTCTATGGTCAGCCGGCGTCCGGTTTGGGAGACATAATCCCGGCCGGCTGAGATGATCTCCGCGACGGTCCATCGGACAAACCCCGGTATCAGTTGATGCCTGAGATCATCCGTCGGAGCGTGGAGGGAGATTGCCAGTGTAACGGGCAGTTTTTCTTGCGACAACCGCCGGATCCCAGGCACCTGGCCTATGGTGCTCACGGTTAGATTGCGAGCGCTTAATCCCAACTCATTATTGAGTAATTTCAGCGTCTTAACGGTGGCGTCGTAATTGAGTAGAGGCTCGCCCATGCCCATGAAGGTAACATGATCGACTCTGCCCCTGCCGTGGTTTCCGGTTTCTTTCAGTATTTCGCCGATAGATAACACCTGGTCGATAATCTCCCCCGCAGTAAGATTCCTCTTGAATCCGCTTTGACCGGTGGCGCAAAAACCACAACCCACGGGACAACCAGCCTGGGTGGAGACGCAACAGCTATAATGCGATGAATAGGGCAATCCAACGGTTTCTATTCGTGCTCCGTCACTCAATTCGAGCAACAACTTGACCGTTCCGTCGGTACTACGTTGGGTGATAATGATCTTTGATCGGCCGATGATGAAGTGTTTTTGAAGTGATTCGAGAAATGCCGGTGGCAGGTTCGACATCCGATCGAAATCCCGGGCGTTCCGCTGGTAAAGCCATTCCGCAAGTTGATTGCCACGAAAAGCTTGAACGCCGGAGGTCGCCGCCACTGTACGCAGTTCTTCGGTGTTCAGTCCAAGTAAGGGTACCATGGGAGTAATCATCCGATCCATCAGGTCGCATTATGGCAGAAGTATAGGGTAGTGACAAAGAGCCCCGGCGCGGGAAGGCAATCAAAACTCGCGTGTTCGGGTGTGAGAGATCGTCGAGATTATCTGGCGCCGGCGCAAAAGTCGATGAACCGCCTGGACAACCGCGCGTCACTCCCGAAATGCAGGTGCAGGTAACTTGCTAACAGATTATTGTCGGGTCCCAGGACGAAACCTTCTAGTTGTTCCTTTGGTTCGATAACGTGGTAAGCCGCCACGCTTTCCTCCGGTGCGTCCAGACGTGACCAGTGGAAAAGGTGACCTCTCAGGGTCTGCCCTTTTTCGGCTAGCGGCGTAGCTTTAATGGACTCGACGATGGTATAGCCCAGGCGCTGAAGTTTACCCTGCATCCGGCAGCAGCCAGGTAACAACCCGACCATATCGAACTGTTGGTCTTTGAAGTCGACGATACCCTCGGAAAGATACATCAATCCGCCGCATTCGGCATAAACTGGAAGTCCGGCGGCAACGGCTGTGCGAAGTGAATGTTTCATCGATACGTTCGATTGGAGTTCACGTAAGAAGACTTCCGGAAATCCGCCGCCGATGTAAACACCGGTCACTTCTTCAGGCAGGGATTTATCTGCGATAGGGCTGAAATATGCGATGTCGGCTCCCCAGGCGGTGAGCAGTTCAATGTTAGCCTCGTAGTAGAAATTGAAAGCCTCATCCCTGGCCACAGCGATCCGGCAGCGTCGCGGTTGGGGCGTTTCCGGAAACAGTGACGGCCGCTCAGGCAGAATAAACTCCGGCGCCTCTTGAGTCAGGCTGATCAGCAGATCCAGGTCGATGCTGGATTCAATGAGCTCTCCCAGTCTATCGAGGAAACTTGTTTCATCACCTTTCTCGGCAACAGGTACCAGGCCCAGATGTCGTTCCGGCATCGTCAGGTCGGCATTCTTGGACAAATATCCGATGACCGGCACCTTGCAGCGGTCTTCGATAGCGCTTTTGGCGGAGTTATAATGACTCGGACTGCCCACCTGGTTGAGTATGATCCCGGCCACCTTGACCCCCGGATCATAGGTGCAGTAACCCAATGCCATAGCCGCGGCGCTTTCGCCCATCTTGGCGATATTGAGAATGAGAATGACCGGAGCGTCGATCAGCCGGGCGATCTGGGCTGTAGATCCCCCGTGCCCCGGCTTGCGATGGCCGTCAAATAGTCCCATCACGCCTTCCACCAGCGCGAAATCCTTGCCTTTATTGAAATGACCGAAAAGCTCTTTTAAATGCGTTTCAGGCAGCATCCAGGCATCGAGATTATGGCACGGCACACCGGCAGCCATGCTAAGATAACCGGGGTCGATATAATCCGGACCGCATTTGAACGGCTGGACTTTGAGACCGCGCCGTCGTAACGCGTAGGTTATACCGGTAGCTATAGTAGTTTTGCCGACGCCACTGGAGGTTCCGGCGATCACGATCCTTGGAATTTTCATATGCGCGTTATTCTACTATCGAATCGTTCTCAAAGCAAATATAATTGATTAAGATACAGTGTAATTGTAATTATCATTTCCGAGAAACTTGCGTCAGGCGCGATCGTTAAGAGGAAAGATTACTCGGGCCGGAGATCGATGAAATGAGGTTCTATCCCGGCTTCACTTAACTTTTTAACCAGGTCAGGCAGTTCTTCCGATACCGTCACGACCACGACTTCCAATCCGTAGCGAACTGCTTCAATGGTAACTTCAGGTACAGCGTAAAAATACCGGGGCTCGACGCCGATCCGCCGCAAAGCGGCAATCGATTCAATGCCCGCGGCGGCGACGTGCTTCTGGTTTCTCACCAGAACCGCCAGACGCTCCAGATCAGCGTTATGAGAGCCGCCGTCACAGATTCCCGGTACCGCAGCCACGAATGCCGTCCCCTTGTTCAGGGCGACGATGCCACGAACACCGGTAATACCGACATCTTCCCCGGCCGAGGCGCTGCAGGAAGCTTTGCCCCGGGCGCCGTTACCTGGATTTTGCGATGCTACAAGTATGCCGTCTTTCATCGAGAGCGCAACTTCCTGCCCTTCCAAGATATCATCGACGGCTAGTGCCGCGTTGACTGAAATGTCGGTAACCGCTTTTTCAGCTATGTTGACGTAATTATTCAGATCCCGGAGTTCTCTGAGCATCCAGTTAACCCCGCTGGAGGTTACCCGGTATCGGGATCGTCCCTCCGAAATCACCAATTTATCGGCGATCATATGCTTTAGATACTCCGATATCGCCTGGGGTGTGATATCCATCTGTGCGGCGATAGCTTTCTGCTCGATCGCCGGGCCTTTAGATGCAATCTCGACAAGGATTTGAAAACGGGTGGAGGAGTTTTTATTTTGAAGAATATCGGCCATACGGTTCTCTTTTGAGACGTTATTCGACTGGTATTATAACATGAAAATGTTTGCCGTATCCGTTAAAAGAAAGATATACGTTCGCCAGGTATACTGGTCGGTCGATGCTTTCAAAAGAGGCAACCGCCCCTGGGTCAACGTGAAACTCTAATGGTGGAGTAGGGCGAAAAGGAGTCGGGGATTGGAGAGAGAACGTGAGCCGCCTGGGGCTCGAACCCAGCACAACCTGATTAAAAGATACAAGCCAAGCGTGAATCAGCGTACCAAATAGTCACTTTGGGGTGAAATTCTCGATTGGAGCGTACCTTTGTGTGCCCTCCTATACTATAGCGTTCCAGAGACTTGGTTAGCAAAATGTTAGCAACAACGCTACTTGTAATAGGTAGCCCCGTTATATCTGACGCCGTTAACATCTTTGAGATACTTGAAACTATGCTGGCCTGTTTTACCGGTGGCAGGGTCCGTCAACGTAATGGAGTTGTATTCCCCAGTCGTAGCATCTATACCCAGTTCATAAGTATAGACTCGTTTACCATAAATTGAATCGATAATAGTAAAAGTGTTTCCACTGAAAGTTATGGTGACTTCGTAACCCAACAAGGTTTGAGTGTATGTTCCATTTGGTTTATTGGAATCAAGAGAGTTTGAAGAGACAGTATCATCAAACCAAGCAACGACATTGTTTTTTACATCGGCAAAAGGTTGCACGCCTTGGAAAGACAAGGCAACGACAACTATGATGGCCAGGAGGATTGCAATTTTCAGAAACTTCATGATATCTCCTCGGAATCACTATATTCAGGGGCGTTCAAGTTTAGAATCGGTAAAACGTTTAAGCGAGGTTGATTAACCAATAAATTGCAAAAGTATGAATGCCACAAAGATTCCAAAGACGAGAAATCCCCAAACCTGTGCGATTCTTTGTAATTGTAGGCCGATCTCCTTTTGTTTATTTGGCTCTGCCATCGCCTTTCCTTGATAGTAGAAAGCGATGGCAGCACCACCAAGACCAACCACAATTCCGGCCATCCATGCAGAAACATTATCCACTCAAGATTCTCCAAGAGAAAATATGGATTATATTATACACCCGTAAGTCAATGTTAGATGGCCCCGGGGGGGAGGGAATTAGTTAATGCTTGACAATGGTCATCTATAAGAGTACCCTAGTACTTATATGGAGGTATATGAATGGCCGACTTAACGTATAAACTCGACATTAACCCTAGCTACGAATGGGGGGAAGGTGCGGAAGGTCTGGGCGTATCTCATCGGGAATTGGAAGTCTTCTCGTTGATTGTTGAAGGCTTTTCCAATAAAGAAGCTGCGCAAATTCTCCATATCAATCACCAATCAGTGAAAAACCATCTTTACGCAATGTATAAAAAGCTAGGTGTTAAAAACGATATGCAAGCGTTGATCTTGCTTCTTCATAAGAACATGGTGAAGGCTAAGGCCAAAATGCCTTTAGGGAATAGAGCTTATGTTACAGACGTTAAGCTAGAAGCGTTAATCGACCATTTCAGAAAATTGAATAGCGGGGAAGCATGGTCTTCAGATATAAACCGCAAGAATATAAGATTATTCAAAGTATGGTTAAGGGAACATGGGATTGACGTTGAGAACTGGGAGAATACTGACATTGAAACCGGAGAATGAAGGTGGTTGCGGTGGTGGTGTGGTGAAGTGGGGCGGCAGCCACCTGAACGAACCGGGAGCACAGAGCGACGCGATGTGCGAAGAGTGGCGTATTACGCCACTCGATGCCGTGGTTCAGGCAGCGGCAGCCGCGCCAGCGACAGACGGGGAGGCGTCTCCCCCGTCGTTCCCTCCTTCTTTCCTCGTCCAGAACAAGGATAATGTCAACGCTCAATTCTATAAAGCCAAGTCTCTTCTTACAATGTGGGACTTCTTGGAATACAAAGGACGCATTGGTACGACAATTATTGCGCTGAACCATAAGGAAGACCCGTCTTTAATGCGGTTGATGCCTGCCACTTGTCGATGTCGTTACTTCGATGATGGCAGGAGGCATATTTCCAGCAAGATAAACAAGAGACTCGGAAAGTTTAATAAAGTTCCGGGCTTGATGATGACACTGACCTATGACCCCAAAAAGACAACCAAGCAGGATGCCTGGGCTAAGTTCGGTAAGGACACCAGGAAGTTTTTAAACAGCGTCAACCAATATCGTAAAAGACGGGGTTGGCGTCGATTGCATTATCTGTGGGTTGTCGAAGTGCAAGAAGATACTGGCTATCCTCATGTGCACATCTTTTTTCCAAACTTAAAGTGGTTGGCTCCTCTCTCAATTCTCAACGGGAACTGGAGTGAAGGACGGGCTAACGTTAGCAGTCCAAAGAAATTGACCACCAATTGTGCTGCATACATTTCAAAGTACCTGCGGAAAATGAATGGCTGGACTGATTTACATCTTGCCATGCTTTGGAGTGGTCGCAATCGAATGTACGGGTTTTCAAGAGGTTTTTCTCCAAAAGAAGAGAAGCCTGAAAGCGAATGGAACCGATGGCATATTATCAACACAAATAAACCGGAGGAACTGGAGCAATCCCTTGAAGCTGGCGGGTTTACCATTACAAAGGACACAGGAAAGCGTAAACTCGTATGAAGGATTCTTCGGTTCAAAAACATTCCAGCTTAACCAAGGTTCAACAAGGCAAGAGATTGTGCTTAACTGTTCCGGAGGCAGCGGAGATGCTAGGCATTTCTCGCAATCATGCCTATGAATTAGTACGGCAAAATCAACTCCCATCGGTTAAACTTGGAAACCGGATAGTCATTCCAAAAATACGGCTTGAGAAATTTCTTGAAGGAGGCGGCGCATGAAGGGTCACATCACAAAACGAAGTGAAGGCAGTTGGAGTGTTGTGGTGGAACTTGCGCGGGATCCTGCGACTGGCAAGCGGCGCCAGGCTTGGCATACTATCAAAGGGAATAAAAAGGATGCGGAGCGTTACCTGCGGGAATTGCTGACCTCCGTTGATGATGGCCTCTATATCAAGCCTCAAAAGGTGACTCTTGCGGATTGGCTGACTCAGTGGTGTACTGATTATGTGCCTATCCAAAGCACTCAAAGGACTGCGGATAGTTATCGCTCAAATATCAATCGCCATATCATCCCAGCTCTGGGAAAAATCGGCCTGTCCCAACTCGAACCGCAACATTTACAGTCCTACTATGCAAAGGCTCTTAAATCTGGAAGGGCTGACGGTAAGGGCGGTCTATCCCCTCGAAGTGTGATTTATCATCACAGGATTATCCATAAAGCCTTGAACCAAGCTGTGAAAATGGGGTTACTCGTGCGTAATGTGGCGGCATTGGTCGAACCCCCGCGCGCGGTTAAATCAACAATTCACACACTGGCGGCAAGCGAAATACCGAAATTGCTTGATGCGTTACATGAAACCAGCTTTTATGTGTTCTACTGTGTTTTGCTGTATTGTGGTCTTCGCCGGGGTGAAGGATTGGCGCTTAGATGGCGTAGCATCGATCTGGTCAATCATAAATTGGAGGTAACAGAAACCGCTTTCAAGCTAGACGATGGTACCTACGTGGTCAAGGAACCTAAAACCCCACATAGCAAAAGGAATGTTTCAATTCCGCCTTCTCTTGCGCTCCTCCTCTTGGAGTACAAGGCTAACCAGAAGGCACTGAAGGACGAATTAGGGGTTGAACTTCAACGGGATGACTTCGTGTTCCCCCAACTTGATGGAAGGCCTGTAAATCCAAACGCTGTTTCTGATGCCTTCCATAACGCAGTTGCTAGAGTAGGTATTAAAATGCGGCTTCATGACCTTCGCCATGCTCATGCAATACTCATGCTACAAGCGGGTATTCACCCTAAGATAGTCTCTGAGCGTCTCGGACACGCAAATATCGGAATAACCCTCGATACATACAGTCATGTTTTGCCTGGGCTCCAAGAAGCTGCGGCTTTGAAGTTCGATGCTCTGTTGGATGAAGGGTCTGCTAACCAAGAAATAAGCCCATCCGTTAGCAAACGGTTAGCAAAAGGGGAAGGGGTTGAACGTGAGCCGCCTGGGGCTCGAACCCAGCACAACCTGATTAAAAGTCAGGTGCTCTACCAACTGAGCTAGCGGCCCATGTAAAGAAGAGTTTATCAAAACTCGCAGGTATGATGCAACTAAGCGAGTCTGAATTCTAGGAGTCTGGCAGGTTTTTCAAGTCTTCTAAGACGAAATCGATTACCTTTTTGACCGCGGCGTTCACCTCTGGCGTAAGACCTTCATGTAACGCCAGGCTGCCCGGCTGGATGCCGTAGAAGACGATATCTTCGGGCAGTTCGTCAGTCATTCTCAGGAAAAAGATCGCTTCATGGACGCCGATGTCGTGCACCGAAATGCTCATCTGTTTAATCTCGGCCAGTTGACCGGGACCGAAACGGAAGACCGCGCCGGGTTCGGATTCGGCGGCTACGGCATCGACGATGATGACCTTTTTCCGGCCGCGTATGATATCCATCAGTTCCATGGCCCGGGTGGCGCCGTCCACTACTTCCACGCCTTCTGGCAGCGGCAGTTTCTGCAGAGCCTCTATGACCCGGATTCCAGCGGCTTCATCGCTCAAAAGGATATTGCCCACCCCCAGCACCAGCACCGGGGGCGGGCAATCCATGTTGTTTTGTTGCGGTTGAGTCTGATCAGCCATGCTGTTAGGCGATTCGGTATTCACCGATGGTATCGCCGTTCGGCCGGACCAGGTGCACGGCGCAGGCCAGGCAGGGATCGAACGCCCTGACGATACGGACGACCTCGAAAGGATTCTCTTCGTCCCTGACTTTGGCGCCAATGAGCGATTGTTCGATGGCTCCCGGTTGGTCGCGGTCATCCCGCGGCGAGCAGTTCCAGGTTGAAGGAACGACGCACTGGTAGCGGTCGATAACGCCATTCTTGATGCTGATCCAGTGACCCAGGGCGCCGCGGGGCGCTTCCCAGAGGCCCATGCCTTCGGCGGAGTCGGGGATCTCGATGGGTACGTTCCAGGGATCGCCGACCTTGAGTTCGTCGAGCCATTTATCCATGGCGTCGGCGACGATCTTGCATTCGAGGGCACGTGCGGCGTGGCGGCCCAGGGTGCTGAAGAGAGCCGAAGGTCCGGCGCCGAAGTGGCCCAAGGTGTCGTTGACCATCTGCTGCACGGTGGGATCTCCGGCCAAGTAGGCTACCAGAACGCGCGGCAATGGGCCGACCTCATGGACCTCGCCGTTGTATCGCGGCGCCTTGAGCCAGGAGTACGCGCCGCTCTTGTTGTGGTTATCGATGGTATCGGTGCCGGACGGATGACCGCTGGAACTATCGAACCATCCGTACTTGACATCTTCGGTAATGAATTGAGGGTTGAAAGCAGTCAGGTTTAAATTGGCATCGGCAACGCCGTTCGGCAGGACACGCCGGCGCTTAGTGAGATCGGCATTGGAATCCAGGTCGAAGACGCCGTAAGACAAGACTTTCCCGCAGCCGAAACCCTGGTCGAAATGATCGGAGTAAGCCTCCGCTACGGCGATCACGTCGGGGATATACACATTGTCGGTAAAGTCCCGCAGGATTTTGAGCTTGGTCCTAAACTGTTCGATGTTCAGGTCGGTCGGCCCCTGAGTGACGCCGCCGGCGGTCAGGCCGGGACCGTGGGGGATGCGGCCGAAGAAAATGGTAGCCATCTCGTGGGCCAGGCGCCGCATATCCAATGCCTTTACATAATCAGCGGTTGCCTTCTGATTGACGGCTTTTGATAGCCGGTAGTCGCCTTCGTACCTGGGCCAGAACGGGCCGAGCATAGCCAGATCGTTAGCGGACAACGCGCGTTCGATAAACTTCTTTACCTTAAGAAGACCAAGGTCGTTACCGGTGTAGTCGGCGGCGGCGGTAACGTCGACGTAGTCGAGAGCCGCGAGATGGTAGAAGTGCAGGATATGCGATTGCACATAATTGGCTCCCTGAATCAGGTTACGGATAATGCGCCCGTTGTCCGGGATCTGGCCGGCTACGCCCAAAGCGCTATCAAGGTTGAGCACCGAGGTTACGCCGTGAGAGACCGGGCAGACGCCGCAGATTCTCTGTGTATAGTGTTGGGCATCCAGCGGATGATGCCCCTTCATGAAGATCTCAAAGCCGCGGAAAAGCGTACCGGAGGAATGTGCGTCCTTGACGACGCCGTTTTCTACGACCACCTCGATCTTAAGATGGCCTTCGATGCGGGAAATCGGATCGATTACTATCTTTGCCATTCTGTTATTCTCCTTTCACTTTCCGCGACTTAATGCCCGGAACCGGATTTATCTTTGGATAGGGCGCGGGCGGCGGCAAACGCTACCGTTCCGACACCGACAGCCCCGGCTATGCCAAGCGCCGTTTTATCCAATGATTTGGTCATATCTACCGGCAGGTGCAATGCGTTGAGGTCGCCGACGGCGTTTTTGAAGATCGGGAAATCCAATTCGGCGCAGCCGATGCAGATGGTGCCTGCCTCGACACACCACTTGGTCTTATTGTTCCACAGCCGGTCGTTGCAATCGGCGTGGGTGACCGGGCCTTTGCAGCCCAATTCATACATGCATTCTGGATCGCCGTATTTCTTGGCGAATTGCCCGGCGGCGAAGTTGCCGCGGCGCGGGCATTGGTCGTGGATCAGTTTGCCGTAAAATTTCAAAGGTCTTAGATCTTTGTCAACCTCGATCGATCCGGGATCACCGGAAGTCAGAAGGTCGGCGACGGTGAGGACGAACCAGTCGGGGTGGGGCGGGCAGCCTGGGATATTGATAACGGGGGTGGTGACACCGGCGTCTTTCAAGACTTCGGATAGTCCTTTGACACCACCCGGGTTTGGTGGTGTGCGGGAAATACCGCCGGAGCAGGCGCAGGTACCGATGGCCACGGCGGCGATAGCTCCGCGACCGACGCGGACAACTGTATCGATCAAAGGTATGGGTTCATTGTTGCTGGTTTCGAACAGGGTACTGTAGATACCGCCGTCTTTGGTAGGGATACCACCCTCCATTACCATGACATAGCCGCCTAAGGCTTCGGTATCATGCAGCGCTTTCTCGGCAAGTTCTCCCTGCGAGGCCATGATGGTCGGGTGGAAGCGCATACTGACATGGCTGCCGGGAACCACATCGGTCAGGAGAAGATCCTGGATGGTGGGTGGAATGGCGTTCAGCACTGAGACGCTGCAGCCGTTATCACCTGAACCCTGGATCCAGATGACCGGGATTTCTTTGATCGCCTGGGCGAATAGGGTCTCGAACTCCGGGAGTTTTATCAGGGATAGCCCCAGCGCCGCTGTGGAACCGGCGCATAACTCCACAAAATGCCGTCTGTTCAGTTTGATATTCATCTGATATCCTGCCTCCGATCTTTCAATCTGATTAATGCTTCGCTGCCGTGCCGTTTTTGGCGGTGCGGCTGACGCGGAAAGCGTAGATACCGCCCAATACGGCTGCCAATGTCGCCACTTCGAAGGGAATCTTGGACAGGAATTCGTGGGTGAATTCCGGGTAGAATTCCTCTTCCACTTCGGGGAAACCGAGCTTTTCGGGTTCAACCGCGTTGATATACACCACTGATGTTCCGCCGGCTTCGAATTCGCCGTAGATATGACTGTTGTATCGGGTGGGGTTGGCGGATATGCGGCTGTGAGCCAGGGCAATCAGGTCGGCTCTTTCGCCGAACTCGATGGCGTCAGGCGGACAGGTCTTGGCACAAGCCGGAATCATGCCGTCCTTGACCCTGTCCCAGCAAAAAGTGCATTTCTGAATCTTGGGCCAGGGGTCGGATTTACCTTCCTGGTCGTACCAGGTGAACTTTGGAATGTCGAACGGACAGGCATTCTGGCAATAGCGGCAACCGATGCAGCGGCCTTCTTCCCAAACTACGGCGCCGTTTTCCAGTTTCTGAAGTGCTCCAACAGGACAAACCGAGACACAAGCCGGACTGGAACAGTGGAAACATCGTTTGTGCACCGATACGAAATGAAGTTTGCCGGCCTCTTCGATTTCGAAGAATTCGACGTGGTTGAAGGTGTAAGCGTTGGTTTCGATGGGGTTGGTGAGAGTGGGGCTGTACTTGGTCTGAACTCCCGGCAAAAGGTTCCATTGTTTGCAGGCTACCTGGCAACCGCGGCACCCTGTGCACTTGGTTGTATCCACCAGTATTCCGATCGGCATGAGACCCTCCTTTGGTTTTGGAATTTCGTTCAGCGGGAAAGATGAGAAACAATGGGGGATGGGTTAGGTCCGGACCTATATCTAAAGGACAGTGTTTGTATTAGAATGAACATCTGGGGAAAGAATATCATATTAGTTCGGGTATGAATAGCATTTTGTGCCTGATATGACCGATAATAACCCGCTATTACGTAAGCCGGTTATAATATTCTCACACAAATGCCGCTCACATTAATACTGATAACGATGGTACTAGTACTTACTATTAAATATATGGAATTTATCCCAAATTGATACAGTCGTCTTAATCGTGCTTTTCGGTTTTTTGTTGAATGAATAAGTAGAAGGGGTATTCGGGAATGTTATTGTACATAACCCTTGAATACCCCATGAGCACGAAAACGGAGTGTCTAAGCCCTTCATGAAAATGTCCGGCTTATCAGGAATACTGACGCCATACCGCATCTGTACCAAAATATACCGACAGTGTAGTTCCCGGGTTTGTTCCGTTGCCAGGAAATCAGGAAGTGTAACATCATTTTAATAGAAATGCTTACCTTTTTTAGAAATTAATATTTGGTGGAGCAAGGTAGGATTAAGTCTTTCAAAATGCTATGATTATAAAATCCGGTATAAGTTCGCAAGTAGTGTATTTGTAGTACTCGTCTAAGGGAGCAAAGACCTCATATGAGCAAGATTCGAGTCGGCATCAACGGTTACGGCGTCATTGGCAAAAGGGTGGCGGATGCTGTAACCCTTCAGGATGACATGGAGGTAGCCGGCGTCACCGCCGTCAACGCTGATTACCGTATCCGGGTTGCCGCGGAGCGGACATACCCCATCTTTGCCGCTGTACCGGAAAAACTCCCGATGATGCGTGAAGCCGGCATACCCGTCGAAGGTACTCTGGCCGACCTCTTAAAACGAGTGGACGTGATGATTGACTGCACACCGAAGGGCGTGGGGGCGATGCACAAAGAAGCCTATGAAACCGCCGGCATCAAAGCCATCTTCCAGGGGGCCGAACGGCATGAGCTAACCGGTGTTTCGTTCGTCGCTCAGGTCAACTACGCTGAGGCGTTAAACAAGCAGTTCGCCCGTGTCGTTTCCTGCAACACTACTGCCCTCTGCCGTATCATGAACGCGTTCAACAAGCGGAAATGGATTAAGCGTGCCCGCGCCGTCATCCTTCGCCGTGGTACGGACCCCTGGGAAAGCCACCGGGACGGTATGATCAATACTGTCATTCCGGAAACAAAGGTGCCCAGCCACCAGGGGCCGGACGCCACTACCGTCATCAAGGGTCTGGACCTGACCACCATGGCCGGCGCCGGGCCTTATAATTTGAGCCACATCCACTACGCCATGGTGGAGACCACCCGGAAGGTGAGTCTTACCGAACTCCGCCATGCCTTGTGGGAGGAACCGCGCCTGGCTTTCGTCCGTTCCAGTGACGGCCTTGTAGCCCTCAATTCGGTTATCGAGCTGATGCGTGACCTCGGCCGTCCGCGCAACGACATGTGGGAAGTCGGCATCTGGGAGGACGCACTGGCCGCTGACGACCGCGAACTGTACCTAGTTTTCCAAGTGCACAACGAGGCCATCACCATCCCGGAAAACATCGACGCAATCCGAGCCCTGACCGGCATAGAGACCGACGCCGTTAAGTCCATGGCTAAAACCGACAAAGCTATGGGTGTGCTCAAAACCTTCCTGCCTGCCACGATACCTGAGGCTGCGACTCATGCCGCCATGGGCGCGGCTCTCAAGGCTGAACGGGCGGAATTCCAGGAAGAGGGCTACAAAGGTGCTGAAGAGCCGTTCTAGAGATTGGAGCATAGGTTAGATCATTCCTGTCGGTACCGTCCTCTGGCTGACCCCCATAGAATAAAAAGACGAAGACATTCCAGGAGCCCTGCTTTGATTGAAAAAAGGGGTAGCGACGTAGTGTTTCCCAACACCAACTAAAAACTGATAACTACTCTCTGCATAACCCATGCCGCGTCGCATAAGCAACAGCGGCAGCGCGGTTGCGGAGGTGCAGCTTATCCAGGAGCCGGGAAAGGTAGGTACGAACTGTGCTCTCGCCCAGAAATAGTTTCTCGGCTATTTCGCCGTTAGTCAGGCCGTCGCCCACCAGTTTCAGGACTTCCATCTCCCGCGGCGAAAGATCGAGTTCTTCTTTGTTGGTCTGTCGCTGCCTGAACTCGGTTACCAGGCTGCAGGCCATCTGCGGGGAGAGAATGACCTCGCCGGTAGCCACGCGGCGGACGGCGGAAACCACCTCGCCGATGCCGGAGCCTTTGAGGAGATAGCCCTGGGCGCCGTATTTAAGCGCAGTGAAAAGATCCTTTTCATCAGTAGAGATGGTCAGCATCAGCATTCTGGCGTCTGGGGCTTTTTCCTTGATGAAAGGCAGCGCTTCCAATCCACTACACCGTGGCATCAAAATATCCAGAAGAATCACGTCCGGTTGTAAGGCTTCTGCTTTGGCTATAGCCTCGTGGCCGTCGCTGGCTTCACCGACGACTCGGATGTCTTCTTCACCCGAAAGGATGGAAAGCACGCCGCTCCGCACGATGGCATGATCGTCGACGATGAGGATACGGATATTTTTGGACATTGCTCTATCTCCTGTCAATTGGAATATCCATCTTGATAGTGGTGCCCCGGCCGACGAAACTGACCACCCTGAAATTGCCACCCGCTGACTCTGCTCGCTCTTTCATAACGTTCAGACCGTGACCGGCGGAGAGCATACCCCGATTGTGTTTGGTGACGTCGAAACCGTGCCCGTCGTCTTCGATGGTTACCGACAAGTGCCCATCCAAACGAACCATTGCAAGTGATATGTTATTCGCGTCGGCGTGCTTACGTATATTGTTCAGCGCTTCCTGACAGATTCGAAAAAGCTGCAATTCGACATAGGGAGGGAGTTGCGGTTCCTCTACAGGCAGATCGAGGGAGTAGTCGATGCCGGTATCCTGTTTCAGCCGTTGAAGATAAGTCTTGAGATGACCAATCATCTGACCGCAGCCGGAGTACCGCCGTAGCAGTTCCAGAGATTCCAAAGCTTCCGTACGCGCCCCCTCGACCAGGTGTAAAAGTTTATCGACCTCCGGCATTTCGATACCCCGGCGTTTGAGTTCCCGGTCGATGATCTGGCCCTGCCACGACAGCGCAGAGAGAGTCTGTACCGTACCGTCATGGATTTCACGGGACAACCTCTGCCTTTCCTCGATAATGAATTCACCTTGCATCCGTTGGCGGAGGTTGATATTGACCAGGTAGGGTAGGGAGGCGGAAAGGCTGACCGCTACGATATAGATCAGGAAATAACTCAGTTCCGGAAGTCCGGGCACCAAATTGAAAAGAGGATTCACCAATTGTGCCAGAAGGATGTTCAAATTGGAAACCACAGCCACGCTCATGGCGACATAAGAACTATAGAACAGAGAGGCCGACAGCACCGGTGCCAGGGTGTACAGCAAAAAGGGACTGTTGATTCCGCCAGTCATCCATACCAGCCATCCGGCAAAAATAATGTCCAATGCCAAAAAGAGTTGACCGGTGGTGGCGTTGCGGGGAGATGCAGGAGTGAAAAACTTGAAGGCTGTATAACCGATGGCGGCGCCGGCGATGACGACAGCGGAAAGCGGTGGCGCCAGGTCGAAGGCGCTTAACTGGCTCACAGCCAGGGCAAGCGCAAGTACCCGATAGACGTTGAGGTAAAGCTTGAGCCTTCCCCCGAAACGTCTGGCCTGGATCACCGGAGCGGAAACGTGCATCCAACCTCCCCAGGAGTGAACGCCTCACCGGTTACCCATATACGCCAAAGTAACCCGGTTGGAGCGTTCCTGAGTATAATATGTCGGCGCAGGTTCGGTGTCAATGGAATACCCGCTCGCACCATCAGGAGCTGACAACTGACAGCTACCGTTTAAAGAATGCCGATACCGCCGGGATCAGGATGATCATCAACAGAATGAACACCCACACCGCCCCGCCGATACGTTCCACCGTGGTGTAGTCTCCAGCGGTAGTTACCAGCAGGAACAGCGCCGCACCCAGCAGGGACAAGCCGCTGTATATGATCGCTGTGGTCTTAGGAGTGTTTTTCATCATGTGCCTCCTTGCATGGTTGCGGCGCGGCGGACGCCGGGCACGAAGCCACGCATTCGGAGGGTGTTCAAGGTCACCGACAGGGAACTGGTGGCCATCAGGAGCGCCGCCAGTTCTGGGGAGACCATCTGGCCGGTAAAGGGATACAGCAGCCCCATGCCGACCGGTATAGCCAGCGTGTTATAGCCGAAGGCCCAGAACAAGTTCTGCTTGATGAGACCGAGCGTCTGCCGCCCAACTTGGAGGGCGGCCACCACGTCCAGGATGTCGTCCTTGACCAGGATGACGTGCCCCGTCTCCTTGGCGACATCGGTGCCAGAACCTATAGCAATTCCGACATCCGCCTGCGCCAGCGCCGGGGCGTCGTTGATCCCGTCGCCGACCATCGCCACTTTGAGGCCTTCAGCCTGGAGCTTTCTGACCTCTCCTGCCTTGTCTTCCGGCAGCACCTCAGAAAGTACCCGGTCGATGCCGACCTGCCGGGCGATGGCCTCAGCGGTGCGGCGGTTGTCGCCGGTGATCATGAGTACTTGGATGCCCAGACGTTTAAGCTCGGTGACGGCAAGGGCCGATGTCTCCTTGAGGGTATCGGCTACAGCCACGATGCCGGCGGGTTTGCCGCCGATGGCGACAAACATGACCGTCTTGCCTTCAGTCTCCAGGCGCTCGGCGTCGGTAGTCAGGGCTTCCAGGCCGACGGCGCTCTCAGCCATCAGCTTGCGGTTGCCCAGTTGTATCTCCTTATTGTCGAATACTGCGATCACCCCATGACCGGGTACGGCACGGAAACTCGAAGCGTCGGCAGGCTCGCCTGATTTTTCGCGATGTGCCCGGACAATAGCCTCGCCCAGCGAGTGCTCCGAGTGTTTCTCAGCTACGGCGGCAAGTTTCAGCACTTCATCACGGCTGAAGGGTTCGACGGCGATGACATCGGTCACCGAGGGCTGGCCGCGGGTCAGGGTGCCCGTCTTATCAAAGATGATGGCTTGGATGCGAGCAGTGGCTTCCATGGCATCCGCTCCCTTGAACAAGATGCCGTATTCTGCCCCCTTGCCGCTGCCCGCCATGACCGCGGAAGGCGTGGCCAATCCCAAGGCGCAGGGACAGGAGATGACCAGCACCGTCACTGAGGTCAGCAGGGCGAAACCGAAAACGCCCAGCCCGTGCAAGGTGTACGGGGTCAGGATCAGCCGGGTCTCCGGGGTGAACCAGGCGTCGTAGCCGATGAAGAACCAGAAGACGAAGACCAGGAGGGCGATGATGTGCACGCCCAGGATGAAATGGCCGGCCACCCGGTCCGCTAGTTTCTGGATGGGGGCGCGAGTGGTCTGGGCGTCTTCGACGAGTTTGATTATCTGTGCCAGCGCCGTGTCCTTGCCCACCCGCGTCGCCTTGAAGCGGAAGGCGCCGGTTTTGTTAAGCGTCCCGCCGATGACCTCGTCACCTGTCTGTTTCTCTACGGGTAGGCTCTCTCCGGTGATCATCGATTGGTCCACCGCCGAGTAGCCGTCGATGATCTTTCCATCGACCGGGACCGCTTCGCCGGGACGTACGGCGATTATTTCATTTACTTCGACGGCCTCGGCGGGGATCTCAATCTCGACGCCGTCGCGGATGACACGGGCCATCTTGGGTTGTAATTTCATCAAGCGCCGGATGGACTCGGAGGTGCGTCCGCGGGTGACCGCCTCCAAGTAGCGGCCCAGGATGATGAAAGCGGTCAGTAGAGCCGCGGCCTCGTAAAAAGTAGCTTCCGATCCGCCGAAGCCGGCCTCGGGGAAAAAGGTGTTGATTACCGCGATGAGGTACGCCGCGCCGATACCGGTGGCATAAAGCAGGTTCATATCGGTCAGGCCGCGCTTTAGGCCGTTCCAAGAATTGATGAAGAACTGCCGTCCCGGACCGAAAACGATGGGCGTGGTCATCAGGAACAGGAAGACCTTGTTGTTCATCCACTCCGGAACGAATGAGGAGAGTATCCAGTATGGCTGGAACATGCCTAGCATGACGATCAATCCCAGCGACCACGATATAATGAGGTTACGTTTCTGGCGTTTTATCTCCTCCTCGCGGGCGTCCTGCTCCCGGTCCAGCGCTGCCTGACCTTCGATCTTCTCGACAGCGCCGTAACCCAGTTCCCTGACCGTTTCGATGATGTCGTGGAGCGGTGTCACCGCCGGGGCATATTCGATGCGAGCGCTCCCGGCGGAAAGATTGACCACTATACTGTGGACGCCCGGCATGGACTGAATAGCCCGTTCGATGTTTTTAACACAGGAAGCACAGGTCATACCGGTGACGGATAGACTGGCGGTGTCATAAACAGCGGAATAACCCATATCTTCGACCGCTTTTTTGAGGTCGGCGAGTCCGGCCAGAGAGGGGTCGTACTCGACCGACGCCTTGCCCGTAGCCAGGTTGACGGTAACCGCGCCGACCCCGGTCACAGTCTTAAGCGCCCCTTCGACATGGCGAACGCACGCCGCGCATGTCATACCGCCGATGAATAATGTTAGTGAGGTTTTTTTCTTGTCACCGGTCATGGAGACTCCAAATAAACCGTGAACGTCACGGGATTGGTAACCCAATAATAGCACATTGGGATATAAAAACTATCTGAAACAGTTTACGAATAAAAGAATAGATTGGTCGCGTCGGGCAGTTTAGTGAGGCGGATTTGCCACGTGGGAGGGGAAATTTAGCTTTAAGAGTTTGGTCGGGGTGGACGGATTTGAACCGTCGACCACCTGAACCCCATTCAGGTGCGCTACCAGGCTGCGCTACACCCCGTTGTTTTAAGCCTCAAGATGTTAGCATAGACGCCTTATTCCCGCAAGCCTTTTGACTCGCTCAGAACGAACCGGGTTGTCCGTAAGGCTGAAAATCGATATAATATTAACATAACATTTTCATTCGAGGGTAGTTTCACCATGGCTGTAAGGACGCTTCATAAACATCCGGATCAGGTGCTGCGGCAGAAAGCCAAAAAAGTGCCCGTCGTGGATAAGAGCATAAAGACGCTTATCGACGATATGGTAGAAACCATGATCGTCTGCAACGGCTGCGGTTTGGCCGCACCTCAAGTGGGAGTATCGTTACGCTGTATCGTCATCGGCATGCCTGATGAAGAACCATTCGCCATCATCAATCCGGAGATCGTCAAACGGGTCGGGGAGCGTGAAGTCGAAGAAGGTTGCCTGAGCGTGCCTGATCTCATGGGTGATGTCAAACGATCGATGTCGGTCATCGTCAAAGGCCTGGACAGGTACGGCAAGCCGATGCGCGTCAAAGGCAAGGCACTGCTGGGGCAAGCCCTGGAACATGAGATAGATCATCTCAACGGCGTGCTGTTCATCGATAGGGTGGAATCCCCGTCCAAACTCCACAAGAAGGAGCAACCCATCAATTCCGTGGAAGTGGATGCCCGGGATCTGATCAAGACTGAGAACGAGAAGGATCTGACCGCAATTTGAAGACCAAAACGCTGTTGCAATGTGATTTTGATGGCACCATCACAGAGGGTGACATCAGTTTTCTTATCCTGGAAAATTACGCCCGGGGTGACTGGCAGGCCATCCTCCGTGATTACCAGGAGGGCAGAATACCGGTCGGTGATTTCAACAGCCGCGCTTTCGCCCTGGTCAAAGAGGACCGGAAAACGCTGGAGAAGCTGGTACATCAAGAAGGCCGCCTCCGGCCGGGTCTGCATGAACTGGTGGAGTACTGCCGGGAACATGACATAATCATGACCGTGGTTTCCAATGGTCTGGACTTTTACATCAAGGCGTTACTGGGTCACAACGGTTATGGGCATCTTGATATCATTGCCGCCAGAACGGTGTTCACTTCTGACGGGATGGATGCCCGCTACTTCGATCATCACGGGCGGGAACTGCTGCATGAATTCAAGGCCTGTTACACGCAGCAGTTCATCGACCAGGGGTTCCGGGTGCTCTATGCTGGTAACGGCCCCTCGGATATCCCGGCCTCCAGGCTGGCCCAACATACCTTCGCCACCGAGTCCTTACTGGAACACTACCGTCGAGAAAATCTGCCGCATACACCGTTCACCGATCTGCACGACATCGTCGCCGGATTGAAGGAACTGGACTAACGCCTCGGCCCGAAAATCGCGGTACCCAGGCGCACCAGGTTAGCTCCCTCTTCGATAGCGACACGATACGAATCGCTCATGCCCATCGACAGGTAGCGGATATCAGTCCGTACGAGTTTTGCCTGTTGCATTTGATCAAAAAGGCGGCGGGTTTCGGCAAAATACGGCCGCAGTTGTTCCGCCGGGACATAGGGCCCCATGGTCATCAACCCTCGGAGTTGCAGGTTCGGCAGGGTATCGATCGCTTCTGCCAGTTCAGAAAGAGCTTCCGGCATCACTCCATTCTTCTGAGTTTCACGTCCGATATTGACCTCGATCAGCACCGGCATGATTTTATTCGACACTGCCGCCTGCCGGTCGATGACCTCGGCCAATTCCAGACTGTCCACCGTCTCGATGAGATCAAATATTTCGACCGCCTTCTTCACCTTGTTGAGCTGCAGGTGGCCAATAAAGTGCCATTTTACGCATCCGCCGATGGCGTCATAAGCCGTCGCCGCTTCCTGAATATAATTCTCCCCGATGCGTTGAATTCCGGCTTCCACAGCCGCCATGATCTCATCGTGTGTCCTGGTCTTGGCCGCGGCCACGATGCTGACCTCAGGAGGGATCTCCTTGAGTATCCGGCGAACGTTATCATGGATATACGGGTACATTTCGTCTACGATAACGGGTGGCCGCAGGAGGGGCAAAACCGCATGCCGCGTTCCACCGGTTGCGAGCAGGCCTGGCAGACCGCCATCAACGAACGGTGCTCACCGGCGATCTCACCCAGCACTTTTTTAAGTTCTGTTTCCGTCATGAGCCGCCCGGCGATCTCCTCTTTGAGCTTATCGGCTATTTCAAGGCTCTTACCGCAGCCCTGGCAGGTCATGTATTGTTTGGCGCGATACTGCACGGTGGGCACAAAATAGACGGTAAGCTTTTCCCGGCGCTGATCCACGCTGAAAATCCGGTCATCCCGGCAATCCGGGCACCGGGTAACAATGTATCCCAGGTGTTCGCCGTAGTGCTTATTGCCGAATAAAAAAACCATATCACTGAATATAGCAGAAGTGAGCGGTTCGTTGTCAATCATCCGCACTCCGGCGGTCCCGGGAAAGCTGGCCGCCGCCGAGGTCGGAGTTCGGCGGGATTCTTTATATAATGAAGGTGGTGATACCGGACCCCGGAATGGTTAGCGGCAAACTCAAAGCTGTGTTAAAATGCTCTGGCTTGGGAGGGGGAGTGCCGGAATTGGCAGACGGGCATGACTTAGGATCATGTGCCGCAAGGCGTCGGGGTTCGAGTCCCCGCTTCCCCACCAGAATTTTAATTCAGTGAAGCGGCCGATATTCACACCGAGTAATAATTACCATGAAAAAACATCCCATCTATACAATGAGCTTCGCAAGAGTGTATCCCCTTTACATCACCAAGGTTGGGAAAAAAGGACGCACTAAAGCAGAGGTCGATGAAATCATTCGCTGGTTGACGGGATATAATCAGGAAGAACTGGAAGCGCAATTGGAAAAGCAGACAGACTTTGAAACCTTCTTTGCGCAAGCCCCCCAACTGAATCCTTCGCGGTCTTTGATCAAGGGTTTGATCTGCGGCATCCGGGTGGAGGACATACAAGAACCGATTATGCGGGAGATTCGCTACATGGATAAGCTGATCGATGAATTAGCCAGGGGAAAAGCCATGGAAAAGATTCTGCGAAAATAGGGAAGCTTCTCCAAGCTGGTAACCTGGACATTAAAATCCAAAGAAAGCCTGAAGGGTGCGGCCAACTCCCCCGTTACGATTTCAAAGAGTGCTATGCCATGATCCCGCGTAACCTGAAAACCTCCCTGGAGAATGAACGCTAGATGCCGATTGCCGCCGGAGTTATCGCCGAACTGGAAAAACTGGGCTACCGCGCCTGCGTTATCCCCCTGGAAAGATTGACCGCACTCGAGAACGAATACAGGGCGATAACCAGCCGTGAGGTATGGCGGAATTCCCCCCACCTCTCCCGGCACCACTTCGATTTTGCCCCGCCTCCGGATTTTCCAGCCCGGTCGGTCCTCATCGTGGCCGCGCCGGTTACGCCGGTGAAACTTGGTTTCACCCGCCACGGCCGCCATTACGCCTTTGAGGTGCCGCCGCTGTCCGCTGATCATGATGTTGACCTTGAGCGCATCGTCGCCGCCGTGACCAGTCTCATCACCCCTCACGGTTACGGGCTTATAGATGCCAACGTTCCGACTAAACTCCTGGCCAGTCACGCCGGTCTGCTGGAGAACGGTTACAACAACATGGGTTTTATAGAAGGCATGGGCAGCTTTTTCCGCCTTTCGGCATTTTTCTCGGACATGCCGCCCGGAACCGCCGTCTGGACGGAACACCGGGTCAGCCGGAGCTGTGAAGTCTGCCGCGCCTGTTCCGAAAGCTGCCCCACCGGATGTCTCGGACCGGACGGATACGATGTCGGCCGCTGCCTTTCATTACTCAGCAAGGAAGCCTCAGATTTCCCTGAATGGGTACACTCCCGGTGGCATAATTCACTCATCGGCTGCCGCATCTGTCAGCAGGTCTGTCCGATGAACCGTGAGCTCCTCGACACCGCCGGCACCGGAGCCGAGTTTTCAGAGACGGAAACCGGCGCCATTCTGGCCGGAACCCCTTTTGAAGACCTGGACCCTGCCACCAGGGATAAATTGCGCTACTTTCACTTGAACACTTATTACAATATTCTGCCGCGCAACTTACGTCTGCTGCTCGACAGGGAACAGGCGGATCTTTCATGAAAACCGAAGCCATAGTCGCCGCACTGAAGCGAAGCTACCTTTTCGCCACTTCATCGGAAACAGATCTTGCAGACCTGGTCGCCGCGGCGGAGTTCCGCCAATTCGCCGCCGGCGAATATATCTTCTGGGAGGCCGAACCATCGGAACGTTTCTATCTTTTAACCCGGGGACGGGTGAAGGTAGTCAAACACGGTTCCCAGGGCCGGGAGACGGTAGTGGGCTTTTTCGGTCCGGGCGAGGTTTTCGGTGAGGTGGCGGTTCTTGAGGGTAAACCGTACCCCGCCTCCAGCGTCGCCGCCGAAGATGTCGAGGTCCTGGCCGTCAGCCAGCAGGTATTTCGTGATTTCATCGCCCGGCACCCCGGTGTCGCCATGGCCATGGTCGCCATCCTGAGCGCCCGCCTCCGGGAAGCCCAGAGCCGGTTGCATGACCTTTCCGGTGAAAGAGTGGAGCAGCGCCTGGCGCGGACTCTGGAGCGTCTGGCATCCAAATTAGGCCGGGAACTGCCCTTCACCCGCCAGGATCTGGCAGACATGTCCGGCACCACGCTGGAGACCACGATCCGCTTTCTCAGCCGCCTTAAAGAAGGCAAGATCATCACCTCGCGCCGCGGCCTGGTCATCATCGAGGATGAAGAGAAGCTCCGCCTGCTGGCCGAAGGCCCCCCGCAGGCCTAGCAGCCCCAAACAACCCGTCATCGTGCTTGTCCCAACGAAGTCGGGGAGCCTCCTGCGAAACAATTATAAAATGGCCGTCAGAAGAGAATCCCTCTCCCCAACGGGGAGAGGCTAGGTGAGGGGGCACCTCCACGCATACATTACACTACACGCAGATATCGCTCCGACCTTGATGTAAATCATACACCAAAGCTTTTCCGTGGATTATAATCACCATATAAATCTGAAAACGAGGTGCTATGACAGGCAAATGCCCGGGCCAGGACTTCCGTAAGCTCAGAGTTGAGCTCCACCGCTGCCCTAAGTGTCGTTCCGCGGTGGAGATATTCTCCGATGAGATACGGGTGCGCTGCCAGAAATGCGGTGAACCGGTCTACCGGGAAAAGGCGCCGTCCTGCATCGAGTGGTGCGCTTCGGCGCGGCAATGCCTTGGTGAGGAACGCTGGCAGTCGCTTAAGATTGAAACAAAGGAGGAATCTAATAATGCCGGTACGTAAAATAGTCTGCATCGACGAAGATAAATGCGATGGTTGCGGCGTCTGTGTGCCGTCCTGCGCCGAAGGCGCCATCCAGGTCATCGACGGCAAGGCCAGACTGGTGAGCGATATCTACTGCGACGGCCTGGGCGCCTGCCTGGGTGAATGTCCCCGTGACGCCATCACCATAGAAGAGCGTGAAGCCCCGGAATTCGATGAAATCGCTGCCATGAAGCATGTCGCCCGGACGCAGCCCAAACCCCCCGTCCACGCCTGCCCCTCGGCGCGTCTCATGTCCTTCGGCCATCCCGTCAGCCCCGCACCTGAAGAACACAAATCCCCCGCGGCGCCGGAAGCCTCAGCCCTGGGCCACTGGCCGGTGCAGTTGACGCTGGTGCCGCCGCATGCTCCTTTCCTGAAGAATGCGGATATCCTGCTGACCGCGGATTGCGTGCCGTTCGCCTATCCCAATTTCCACCGGGACTTTCTCAAGGACAAAGCGCTGCTGATCGCCTGTCCCAAGCTGGATGATTATGAAGCCCATCTCCACAAACTTTCCCAGATCTTCGCCCAGGCCCAACCGGACAGCGTGACGGTGCTGCGCATGGAAGTGCCCTGCTGCGGCGGTCTCACCCAGTTGGTCCGTCAGGCGGCGCAGATGGCCGGTGTCATGATGCCGGTCTCTGAAGTCACCATCGGCATCCGCGGCCAGGTGCTGGCCGCCACCTGAATCCAATATCAAAAATACCAGATTATTATTTTTTGTCGCGGTTATTGACTATCATACCGGGGTACATTAAACTAATACCGGTAAACTAAAGTACCTGTCCTGAGGTTAACCGGTTATCGGGATGGGTGCCTCGTAACGCTGAGTGACTGGACGCCTGAATGGGCAGCCGGTGATGATAGCAGGGTAGGGGCCGAGTCACTCCTTCGAGGGGTAACGGGCCGGGAACGAATGATCCCGGCTTGGATATATGCCACAGGAGGAGATAGACATGAGCGCCGAACCCAGTATTCTGGTCAAACCGCTGCCGCAGATATTGGATGAAATGGATGCCAATATCCAGGCTGCCGCTGAGGCCGCAAGAAAAGCTGAACGGGCCGCGCTGAGCGCCGGCACTTCCGCTGAAGCCGCTACCCAGGCATCGATAGTCGCCGAAATGCGCGCTGAGGAAGCGCGCAAAGCCGGTGAGCATGCCGCCGAGTCCGCCACCCGCGCCGCGGTGCACGCCGCCGCCGAGGCCAAAAAAGCCGCTGAGGAAGCCTCTCACAAAGCTGAGATCGCCGATACCGCCTCGACCGAAGCCTCCCGCAAGGCGGAAGCCGCCAGCAAATGCGCCGATGACGCCTCCGCGCGGGCGGAAGAAGCCGCCCGCAGAGCCGAAGAAGTCGCCCGCGCCGCCAGGTACGCCGCTGAAGAAGCCTCCGCCAAAGCTGAAGAAGTTGCGTTGGCCTCCCGGGAAGCGGCAATCGCCCTTTCGCGCGTCGCGGATGAAAACGCTTTGAGACTTCAGGAGATGGCCCTGGCCGCCAAAGAATCTCTGGAAGATTCTATAGATCAGGCCATGAAAGCCGTGCGTGCCGCCGAAGCCGCGGCCAAAGCCGCCGCCGCCGCCGCTGAAAAAGCCCAGCACAATCCCGGCAGTGAAACGGCCCGCCAGTCCGATGAAGCCGGACGTCAGGCCAAGCTGGCTGCCAGCCAGGCCTATCATATGGCCGAGGAAGTGGCCCGCAAAGCGGAATCCGCGGAAAGACTCGGCGCTGACGCCATTGAAGCCGCCGCAAAGGTTCCGGATAACATCGCCGCTAAAGTGGAAGAGGCTGGCAAAGCCGCCATGACCTCCGCCGCGCGGGGCGAGCAAACAGCCGCCGCCGCCGTCACCGCCGCCAATTCTGCCGATAAATCCGGTGACGATGCCATGCACGCGGCTCTCGGCGTCCTTCAGGATATGATCAATCGGGCGGAGAGCGCCGGGCGGTCTGCCCGCATCGCCGCGGATGAGGTTTCCAAAGCAGCTCACGACCATGCCGAGCAGGCGGCGCAACGCGCCCAGGACGTCGCTGAGGCGGCCACCCGCGCCGCTCAGGAAGCCCTGAGCAAAGCGGAAGAAGCCCTCTTCAGGGCGGTGGTCAAAAAACTGACTTCCGGGCAATGGATAACGCTCTTGATCGTTATCAATCTGGGTATCGTCATGGGCGCCGTGCTGCTCGCCACGGCTCTGGGCGCCCTGCTCTAATTCGCCTTGCGCCCCTTATGAGGGCAAGTTATAATGCGTTAAACATGGAGCCTCTCACTCTCCGGATGAGAGGCTCCGTCTTTCAAAGAGGTATTTATCGTGGACGATTCGGCTAAAGCTCAACTGGATACCATCCGCCATTCCGCGGCTCACATCCTGGCCCAGGCGGTGACTTCGCTTTTCCCCGGCGCCAAACTGGGTATCGGCCCCTCCATCGACACCGGTTTCTATTATGATTTCGACCTGCCCCGCCCGCTCCTGCCGGAAGACCTGCCCCTGATAGAAGCCCGCATGACGGAGATCGTCAAGCAGAACATGGCCTTCACCCGGGAAACGGTCAGCCGCGCCCAGGCGGAGCAGATATTCGCCGGTCAGCCCTACAAACTGGAACTCATCGCCGAACTTCCGGATGACCAGGATATCACCGTCTACCGCAACGGTGAATTCGCCGACCTGTGCCGCGGCCCCCACGTCTCCCACACCGCCCGGGTCAAGGCCTTCAAACTGCTGTCCATCGCCGGCGCCTACTGGAGAGGGGATGAAAAACGCCCCATGCTGCAGCGGGTTTACGGCACCGCCTTCCAGACCCGCAGTGAACTGGATGAATACCTGACCAGCCTGGCGGAGGCTGAAGCCCGGGACCACCGGCGCATCAACAAGCAGCTCAATCTGTTCATCACCCCGGAAGAAGTTGGCGGCGGTCTGGTCATCTACGGCCCCAAGGCCGGGCGTATCCGCACCATCGTGGAGGAGTTCTGGCGCCGGGAGCATTACAACAACGGCTATGAACTGCTTTACACCCCCCACATCGGGCGGGGCACTCTCTGGGAGACCTCGGGCCACCTGGAGAACTACAAGGACATCATGTACTCCCCCATGGATATCGACGGGCAGGATTACTACGTCAAGCCGATGAACTGCCCCTTCCACATCATGTTTTACAAGTCCCAGGTTCGCTCCTACCGGGATCTGCCGGCCCGCTGGGCTGAACTGGGCACCGTTTACCGCTATGAGCGCAGCGGCGTGCTTCACGGGCTTTTGCGCGTGCGCGGCTTCACCCAGGATGACGCCCACATCATCTGCGCCCCGGATCAGATAGAGACGGAAATCGCGGAGGTGCTGCGTTTCTCGCTGCACATGTGGCACACTTTCGGTTTCAAGGACCTGCAGTTTTTCCTGGCCACCAGACCTGAAAAGGCTATCGGCACTGAAGAGCAATGGCAGCGGGCCTCGGACGCGCTGAGCCGGGTGATGGACGCCCAGGGCTTCGATTACAAGGTAGATGAGGGCGGCGGCGCTTTTTACGGTCCCAAGATAGATATCAAGGTCCGGGACGCGCTGGGCCGGGAATGGCAGATGACCACCATCCAGTTTGACTTCAATCTGCCGGAACGTTTCGATATGACGTACATCGGCCAGGACGGCCAGGAACACCGGCCATACATGGTCCACCGCGCCCTGCTCGGTTCCTGGGAGCGTTTTTTCGGTCTGCTCATAGAACATTATGCCGGCGCCTTCCCGGTCTGGCTGCACCCGGTGCAGGTCGCGGTGTTGCCCATCGCCGACCGCCACCTGGAGTATGCTGAGAAAATTGCCGCCGGCCTTAAAGCGGCGGGCGTGAGGGTGTACCTGGATGATCGCGCGGAAACCGTCAATCAGAAGATCCGCCAGTCGCAGCTTGAAAAAACCCCCTGCATGCTGGTCCTCGGTGACAAGGAAGTCGCCAACAACACCGTGGCAATCAGGCTGCGGACCGGGCAGCAGAAGTACGGCGTTTCTTTCGATGCCTTGAAAGCGATGCTTCTTGAGACCATCGAACAGCGCCTTGGCGATTTGCTGATTGAGAGTTGAACTTAGCATCGTAAATGTGCTATATTTTTCGATAGTCTTATTTTTCGTGGAGAGGTATCCAGCACATAGTTAAAGAACTCCGGGTTAACGATAAAATCCTGGGCCGCGAGGTTCGGGTGGTCGGGGATCAAGGTGAGCAATTGGGCGTGATGACCGTCGCCCAGGCCAAAGACCTTGCCCGGCGCGGCAACCTCGATTTAGTGGAAGTTGCGCCTACTTCGGTACCGCCGGTCTGCCGGCTTATGGACTACGGCAAATACCGTTATGAGCAAACCAAGAAGGAACGTGAGGCCAAGAAAGGCCAGAAACTTTCGCTTCTGAAAGAGATCCGGCTTCGCCCCAAGATCGGTATTCATGATTATGAATCCAAGGTGCGCAACATCCGGAAGCAGCTTGAAGAAGGCGATAAGGTCAAGGTGACCATCATGTTCCGTGGGCGGGAGATCACTCACTCGGAGTTAGGAATTAAAATACTCAAACGTGCTGCTGAGGACCTGTCGGATATCGCTCTCGTTGAAGGTCAACCGACACTCCTGGGCTCGCGAATCCATCTTATGCTGGTTCCCAAACCTGGTGCTAAACCTAAATCAAAGGAAGGACAACCCGAGAATGCCGAAGATTAAAACTCATAAAGGCGCCCAGAACCGGTTCAAGTTCACCGGAACCGGTAAGCTGATGCGCGTTAAAGGCCCCAAGAGTCATCTGCGCCGTAATAAAGCTCCCCGCGTTCGCAGTCAATTCGATGAGATGATTCCGGTCGCCAAAGCAGACGTCAAACGTCTCACCCGCCTCGTTCCCTACGGTACCTAATTTATAAAGGATAGAAAACAATGACACGCATTAAAGGTGGGGTCGCCACCAAAAAACGACATAAAGCAACACTTGAATTAACCAAAGGTCATCGCGGCCAGCGGAATCACAACTTCCGCCGTGCCAAGGAAAGCCTGACCCACGCCCTGGCTTACGCCCACGCCCACCGCCGGGACCGAAAGGGTGATTTCCGCCGCTTATGGATCGCCCGCATCAATGCCGCGGCCCGCTTGAACGGCATGACCTACAGCGCGTTCATAGCCGGCCTGGCCAAGTCCGGTGTTGAGCTTAACCGCAAGGTGATGGCTGACATGGCTATCACTGATCCCGCCGCTTTCGCTGGCCTGGTCAAGACCGCACAAGGCTAAACTACCCCAAATATGGGCTTCCAACCCCCTGAACACATATGCGTCAGGGGGTTTTTGGTGTATAATGATGCAAAGGGTTCAAAATCTATTGTGAGGCAAAATTAATGCGCTTAGGCCCGACGGAATTAATTATCATCATTGTAATCGTTATAGTACTGTTCTTCGTCTTCAAGAGCCGCAGGAAGAATTGATACCTGATTGTAGCTTAACATAATATACAACTCGTAAATATTTCTTCCAACCCGCCAAAAACAGGCCTTTTTCAGCCTTTTGGTATGGTATAATACGCCCCTGATATTCACGTCATCCGGCCCGGGGCGGATTCCCCCGCGCTTATGCTTATCGAGTCCGGCTACAGCATTAACCCTAAATGGGAATTTCAGCAAACCGCCGTAAAATGGGTTCGTTTCTGCACTTTGGAAAACGACTCGGAAATTTGTGCAGCAATACATCTACGTACCGCTCATCTATCACCACATCCGGTTTGACGATTTGAAATTTATTTATTTCGGTATTGTTTGTAATTTGGAGCTTGAGATTTGGAATTTCGGCTTGTTTGGCGTCCCAGGCGGGATTCGAACCCACGGCCCGCTGCTTAGAAGGCAGCCGCTCTATCCACTGAGCTACTGGGACACGCATTGTCGCGTCGTTGGGGCACAGCATACTGTGACCAATATACTAACACCGGCTTTAAGAAGGGGTCAAGAACGTCGATTGTGCCGGCGGAGCGTGCCGATGATAAACATCGCAACAAGCGCCGCACCGGCGGTCAGGGCGCCCCACCAGCCCATCACCGATAACGCTGTGACGATGATACCCGCTATGAGCACACCCAAAAAAATGTGGCGCATGGCGTCGCCGAACGGGATACCCATCAGTACTGCGGCTATAGAACCGGTCCAGGCGCCAGTCATCGGTAACGGTATGGCGACAAAGAGCGTCAGACCAAATTTTTTATACCGCTCGATAAATCCACTGCGAGACCGGGTTCTGTTGAACAACCAGTCGAAGAATCGCCTGAACATGGAGAACTTCCCCAGCGTGCAAACCGCCCAGTTCAGCAATCGTAAAATAAAGGGTACCGGGAGCATGTTGCCGATGACAGCCAGAAGGAAGGCATTATACCAGGGGATGTCGAGGACGTTGATCGCCACGGGTACGGCCCCTCGGAGTTCGACAACAGGTAATGCCGCAATAATGATAACCACCAGCGCCGGTGGCAAGCCGAGGTCTAAGAAGAATTGCTGAAATTCCATGCGCCGCCGAGTCTATCAGAGCCTCATCCAATCGTCAACACGAACGAGTTTTAGCTTGACAGGGGCATTAAGCGCTGTTAGTATAACCGGTGTGCCCAAGGCCAGAGAAAAGGCGACTTATTGTCTAAGATACTGGACAACATCAGTTCACCTACTGATCTGAAACCCCTTTCTGACGCCGACCTGGACCGCCTGGCCAGTGAACTCCGGGAGGAGATGGTAACCCGGGTAACTGCCAATGGCGGGCATCTGGCGTCCAGCCTGGGGGTGGTGGAACTGACCATCGCTCTGCATAAGGTGTTCGATTGCCCGCGCGATAAGATCGTCTGGGATGTCGGGCATCAATCATACGCCCACAAGCTTTTGACCGGCCGCCGCGACCAGTTCGCCACCCTGCGGCAGATGGGCGGTATGTCCGGCTTCACCTGCCGTGATGAGAGTCCGTATGACTGTTTCACCACCGGTCACGCTAGCACCTCCATTTCCGCGGCGGTGGGCATGGCTGTCGCCCGTGATATCGAAGGTAAGGACAATCACGTTATCGCGGTCATCGGCGACGGAGCAATCACCGGTGGTATGGCGCTGGAGGCCCTGAACCATGCCGGACATCTCGGCAAGAGGCTCATCGTCATCCTGAACGACAACGGTATGTCCATTTCACCCACCGTAGGTGCCTTATCCCGGCTTTTCAGCCGGGTTCGCTTTGATCGTCGTTACTACAAGGTAAGTGAAAAAAGCGCCCGCATTCTGAAGCGCAGCAATTTCGGCAGCCGGCTCTGGGATTTCGGTCAGAAGATCAAGGGCTCGATGAAAAAGATGGTCATGCCGACGACGCTGTGGGAAGAATTCGGTTTCGCCTATAGCGGACCGATCGACGGACATAACATTACCGAAATTATCTCGGCACTGGATAAGGCAAAAAGCTACTCTCACAAACCGGCTCTCATCCATCTGGTGACCACCAAGGGCAAAGGCTACGCCCCGGCGGAAAGCGACGCCGTGCATTTCCACGGCATTTCTCCGAAGGGAAGTCCCAAGAAGAACGGCGGCAGCCATAAGGTGCCGTCCTACAGCGAGGTTTTCGCCCTTACTGTCGAAAAGATGGCCTGGGAAAACCCGAGATTGTCGGTCATCACCGCGGCCATGCCCGACGGTTACAGCCTGGGGCATATGCAACAGGTCATGCCCGAACGCATTTTCGATGTGGGTATTTGTGAACAGCATGCCGTGACCTTTGCCGCGGGACTGGCGGCAGAAGGCATGACTCCGGTCGTCGCCGTTTATTCCACCTTCCTGCAGCGCGCCTTCGACCAGATCATCCACGACGTGGCCTTACCCGGCCTGCCCGTGGTCTTCGCACTGGACAGGGGTGGTATCGTCGGTGAGGACGGCAAAACCCATCAGGGTATTTTCGACCTGTCTTACTTGTCGCTCATCCCCAACCTTATCGTCGCCGCTCCCAAGGACGAGAACGAACTGCAACATCTGCTGTATACCGCCACCCGTTGCGGTAAGCCGATGGCGGTACGGTATCCCAGGGGCGCTGGTGTGGGGGTGGAGATGGACGCCGAACTCAAAGAGATCCCGGTCGGGCAGGCGGAGATCCTGCGTTACGGCGAGGATATCGTACTGCTAGCCACCGGAGCGAGCGTCGCTGCCTCGCTGGCGGCCGCTGAATTACTCTCAGAGAACGGACGGCAGGTTTCCGTGGTGAATATGCGATATATCAGCCCCCTCGACGAGTCGCTCATCTTGGATCTTACGCGGAACAACAGACTCTTCGTCACCGTCGAGGAAAACGTCCTGAGCGGCGGTTTGGGCAGTCGGGTGGCCCTTTTGCTCGAACGTGCCGGTTTGTCCGATGTACGCCTGAAGTGTCTTGCCATTCCGGATGAATTTGTCACGCACGGAACCCAGTCCCAATTACGATCTAGTTACCGCCTCGATGCCGATGGTATCTACTTGGAAACGCTGGCCTTCGCCGAACTCAACGATAAATCGCTTTCCCGGAGTCTTCACCCGGTCCCGATTAATTAATTAGACCGGAGCGATAACGGTACCAGGCCCAATCACCATCTAATACTCAGAACAGGAGCTGGTATATGGACGAAATGACAGTGCGCGATGTCGATGTCAGGGACAAAAAGGTTCTCGTACGTGTTGATTTCAATGTACCCTTGAACGACAAAGGCGAGATCACCGACGACGGCCGGATCCGCGCTGCCATGCCAACCATTGAGCACCTGGTGGAAAACGGTGCTAAGGTTATCCTGATGTCCCATATGGGACGCCCGGATGGCAAAGCCGCACCATCCCTCAGTCTCAAGGTGGCCGCTGACAGATTGTCCGAATTGATGCGGCAGAAGGTTGAATTTATCGACGCGTGTGTTGGTGAACGGGTCGAAATTGCTGCCGGTAAACTGAAAAGCGGGGACGTTCTCCTTCTGGAGAATCTGCGTTTCCATCCGGAAGAAGAAGCCAACGACCCGGAATTTGCCCGTCAGTTGGCGCAACTGGGGGAATTATACGTCGACGACGCTTTCGGAACGGCGCATCGGGCGCACGCATCGATCGTTGGGGTGACCAAATACCTCCCGGCCGTGGCCGGCTTGCTCCTGGAGAAAGAACTGATCGCTCTAGGCCAGATATTGGAGAACCCGGCGCGGCCATTTTGCGTGCTGTTCGGTGGCGCCAAGATTACCGATAAGGTGAAGCTTTTGGAAAATGTCATGGACAAGGTGGACACCATCCTGGTTGGCGGCGGTATGGCGGCGACGTTTTTGAAAGCCGACAACTACGAGGTGGGCAAATCCATCGTCGATGAAAAACTGGAACTGGCGGCCAAGCTTATGGCCAAAGCTAAGAAATTCGGCATTAAACTGCTGTTGCCGCGTGACGTGATCGTAACCGGCGATCTGACCCCCGAGGCCAGGGGTGTCTGCGTACCGATAGAAAAGATACCGCCATTGGGACGCATCGTGGACATCGGATTGCTCGCCATCAGCCTTTTCACCAAGGAATTGGAACGCTGCCGCACCGTCTTTTGGAACGGTCCCATGGGCATTTACGAGATGCCGCAGTTTTCAGAAGGCACCAAGGCCATGGCCGAAGTTATCGGCCGCTTGCACGCCTCGACGATCATCGGCGGTGGTTCGACCGCGGAGATCGTAGCGGAACTTAAAATGGCTGAAAAGATGAGCTTCGTCTCCACCGGCGGCGGTTCTTCCATGCTATTCCTTTCTGGTGAAAAACTACCCGGTGTCGAAGCGCTGCTCAAAAAGGCTGCCATTGGCAAAAGGAATCTTGGCTGATGGCGGATCAGTTATCGCTCATGCGGGAACTTTCGATCAAGACCGATAGCAAAATCGTGATGGTGGTGCTGGACGGCCTTGGAGGTCTGCCGCATCCGGACACCGGGAAAACGGAATTGGAGACCGCCGTTACTCCCAATCTGGATGCCTTAGCCCAAAGAAGCATTTGCGGTTTATCTGACCCGGTCATGCCCGGTATTACCCCCGGCAGCGCTCCGGGACACCTGGGGTTGTTCGGTTACGATCCGCTCGACTGTCTTATCGGCCGGGGTGTACTGGAAGCCCTGGGTATCGACTTTGACCTGCACGACGGGGACGTAGCCGCTCGCGGTAACCTCTGTACAATGGATGAGAACGGCGTCATCACTGATCGCCGCGCCGGGCGCGTCTCGACCGAAAAAAGTACAGAACTAGCGGCACTCCTGAATGGTATGGAAATCGATGGCGTTAAAGTCATCGTAGAACCGGTGAAAGATCATCGGCTGGTAGCCGTTTTTCGGGGTGATGGTCTCTCCGATTCTGTAACCGACTCGGATCCGCAGCGTATTGGGTTTAAACCGCAACATGTAGAAGCTCGAATTGAATCTGCGAATCGTATGGCCGGCATCGCCAACAAATTTCTGGAAAAAGCGACAGGTCTGCTATCTGAACATCACACGGCTAATGGGCTTTTACTACGAGGGTTTTCTCATAAACCGCATTTCCATGGCTTCAAGGAGATATACAAGCTCGACGCCTGCGCCATAGCCAGTTATCCGATGTATCGCGGTTTGGCAAAGGTCGTGGGTATGACAGTGGTCAAAACCGGTTCCACGCTTTCCGACGAGATCGCCACGCTCAAAGAAAATTACGGGAAGTTCGATTATTTTTTCTTGCACGTCAAGGCCACGGACGCGGCAGGAGAAGACGGGGACTTCGATCGCAAGGTCTCGGCACTCGAAGATTTCGACCGAATGTTGCCGCGAATCACCGCTTTAGAACCGGATGTTTTGATGATTACCGGTGACCATTCAACTCCGGCATTGATCAAGGGCCACAGTTGGCACCCGGTACCGGCAATGGTATTCGGTCGATATTGCAGGCCTGACCGTGTGGATGAATTCAATGAATCGGCTTGTTTGAGCGGCGGGTTGGGACGGCTACCGGCTTGCCATTTAATGCCGGTCGCCATGGCCAATGCTATGAAACTGGAGAAGTACGGCGCATGAAGATGACTGAACGACGTCCCCGGGTAATCGCCGGCAACTGGAAGATGAACACCACCCTGGACGAAGCCATCGAACTGGTAAACGAAATGCGCTATGAACTCGATGAGATAGAAAGCGTGGAAAAAATTGTCTGCCCGCCATTCATCTCGTTAGCGAAGCTCAAGGAACTACTCAGCGGTTCAAGTGTCAAAGTGGGCGCACAGGATGTTTTTTATGAGGATAAAGGCGCCTTCACCGGCGAAATTTCACCCCTCATGCTCTCTGACTTATGCCAGTACGTTATTATAGGCCATTCGGAACGCCGGCAGTATTTTAACGAGACGGATGACATCGTCAACAGGAAATTGAAATCGGCGATGCGTCATGGCTTGAAACCGATCTTGTGCGTTGGTGAAAACCTGGAGCAGAACCAATCCGGTAACACCGAATCGATCATCCGTGATCAAATGACTAAAGGTCTTGCAGATCTAGAATCGCCCAATTTTCTCATCGCCTATGAGCCCATCTGGGCCATCGGTACCGGCCGGGCGGCCACCGGGGAACACGCCAACCGGGTGATGTCTTTCATCCGCTCGATTTTTTCAGACCTGTTCAGTCCGGAAGCCGCCGAAACACTTCCTCTCCTTTACGGAGGAAGCGTCAACGCTGAGAACATCATCGAGTATCTATCACAACCGGATATCGATGGCGCGCTGGTGGGCGGCGCCAGCCTTAAAGCCGCGCAATTCGTCAGCATCGTCAAACGCGCGGCGCAACCTTACAGTCTCTAGGACCCCGGAAGATTTTGCAAGATAATACCGGATCCAACAAACTCATCGTCATCGTCGGACCTACCGGCAGCGGAAAAACCGATTTGGCCGTCGAGCTGGCTAAAACCTATCCCGGTGAAGTGATCAGCGCCGACAGCCGCCAGATATACCGCTACCTGGACATCGGCACGGCCAAACCTTCTCTCGCTGAAAGGGGAGGGGTACCACATCACTTATTTGACATAATAGACCCCGGGCAGGATTTTAACCTTGCGGAATACCAGGGACAAACCTATCAAGTCATAGATGGAATCCAATCCAGCGCAAAGCTGCCGTTTCTGGTGGGTGGCAGCGGGCTTTATGTTTGGGCAGTGGTCGAAGGCTGGCAGATCCCACAGGTAGCCCCGGATTGGGAACTACGGAATGCATTGGAAAAACGGGCGCGGGACGAAGGTGCTGACGCGCTTTACCAGCAATTGGTAGCTGTGGATGCCGCTGCCGCCGAAAGCATCGACCGCCATAATATCCGTCGCGTCATCCGGGCTCTGGAAGTTAGGCTGGGAGGCGGCAACCGTGCTGCTGAGGCACCGCGCAAGAAGACGCCACCTTACAGTATTTTGATCATCGGCCTGACCGCCGAGCGCCGAACTCTTTATGAGCGCGTTGACTTTCGTATTGATAAAATGATAGAAAGTGGTCTGGTCGCAGAGGTCAGTTCCGTTTTAGATAAAGGTTACGCACCCGACACCTCAGCGCTGAAAAGCGTCGGTTACAAAGAGGCAATGAGTCACCTCCGGGGCGAATTGGACATTCCGGCGATGGCCGAGAGAATCAAGGCGGAAACTCACCGGCTGATAAGGCACCAGTATAACTGGTTCCGTTTGATTGACTCCCGCATACACTGGTTGGATATTCAGGACGACTATGTTGCCCGAGCCAAAGAATTGATCAAAGGATTCCTGGAAGAAAAGAGCTCCGAATATGGAATTTACTAAAGTACAAAGCGCCGGTAATGATTTTGTCTTGATAGAGGCTGCCAATCTCAAAGCGGATTGGTCTGAGTTAGCCATCGCGACGTGCCATCGGCATTTTGGCATCGGTGCGGACGGACTTCTGCTGTTGCTACCGTCGAAAAAGGCTGATTTCCGCATGCGTATCTATAATAGCGACGGAACCGAAGCCGAAGCCTGTGGTAACGGGTTGCGGTGTTTGGTGAACTACATCTACACCAAGGGTTTATCCCGTTCAAAAGTCATCACCGTTGAGACAGCCGGGGGCATCCGGACGGCTGAAATAAGTTCCACCGAGGGTTCACCGAAAATCCGTATCGGTATGGGTTCACCCATTTTTACACCTAAGGAAATACCTGTTGTCGTCGAACTCGGCAAAGGCGGGCTCGTTTGCGGTATGACGGTGAACTATCCATTCACAGCTGCCGACACTACATTTAAACTGAGTTTCGTCTCCATGGGCAATCCTCATGCCGTATATTTCACCAATCAACCGGTGGCAGGCTTCCCATTGTCCACCTTCGGTCCCGCGGTAGAAACAGCAAATATTTTTCCACGTAAGACAAACTTCGAAGTCGCCCGTGTACTTAATAACCGGACGATCGAAATGCGTGTGTGGGAACGTGGGGTAGGGGAGACCCTGGCTTGCGGTAGCGGCGCATGCGCTGTAGCCGTCACCGGGTGGATGCTGGGTTGTATCGGGGATACGGTTGACATAAGGTTACCTGGCGGAACACTTATAGCTGAATGGCCTGGTAGTGGTGAGGTATATCTCACCGGTCAGGCCGAATTGGTTTTTACCGGCAATTGGCTCAAATAGTAATACCAGTGAAAGGTCATTGTGTTTCATGAAAATTGCCAACCGCATTGAGAATTTACCACCGTATCTATTCGTCACCATAAGTAAAAAGATCGCCGAAAAGCGAGCTCGTGGTGAGGAAGTCATCAGTTTCGGTATTGGTGATCCGGATATGCCGACTCCGTCGCGTATCATCGACACACTGTGCCAGGCAGCCAGGGAACCTGCCAATCATCGTTATCCAGAATCTGAAGGATTGCCGGAACTGCGTCAGGCTATTGCCCGTTGGTATCAACAACGTTTTGATGTAGTTTTGGACCCGGAGACTGAAGTATTGCCGCTTATCGGTTCAAAGGAAGGCATCGGGCACATGGCGTGGTGTATGCTCAATCCAGGTGACGTGGCGCTGGTGCCGGACCCCGCATATCCGGTTTACGCCATCAGCACAGCGCTAGCAGACGCCGAACCGTACTATATACCGTTGACTGCCACAAGTGGTTTTTTGCCGGATTTTGAAGCTATACCGGGAGATGTAATAAAAAGAGCCAAATTGCTGTGGCTCAATTATCCTAACAATCCTACCGGTGCCGTAGCCGACATCGCGTTTTTCGAAAAGGCTGTCGCTTTTGCCAGGGCAAACGATATCGTTATTTGTCATGATGGCCCGTACACGGAAACGGCCTATGAAGGATACCGTCCGCCTAGCTTTCTTCAAGCCCACGGTGCCAAAGAGGTCGGCATAGAGTTTCATTCACTTTCCAAGAGTTATAACATGACTGGATGGCGAATCGGCATGGCCGTAGGCAACGCTGTGATGATCGATGCTTTGAAGCGGTTCAAGTCGAATATGGACTCCGGTGTACCCCAGGCCATTCAATTGGCTGCCATCGAAGCGCTGAACGGCCCCCGGTCTGAAATTTCCCGCCATAACGACATCTACCAACGCCGGCGAGATTTGATCGTAGAAACATTACTAGATATGGGCCTGGAGGTCGATACACCTAAAGCCAGCCTTTACGTATGGGCGAAAGTACCAAAAGGCTATACCTCGGCTGGTCTTGCTACCGAACTATTGGAACAGGTAGGTGTGGTCGTGACCCCTGGAAACGGTTATGGCGTCCAGGGAGAAGGTTATGTAAGACTGTCATTAACCATCTCTGATGCCAGTTTGGTAAAAGGCTTGTCCAAATTGGCAACTTGGAAAGGCATGATGGGTCGAAGCAAGTCCAAATCATAGACCCGTAACAATATTTTCAGCATCGAATTGTGTCAATACCCCCCCATCGACATTCCGAAGTATATTATGTCAATTAGAAACACATCGTCTTGCCACATACTACATAACATATAT